>JAVEVJ010000010.1:0-30169 GCA_034005105.1 Acholeplasmataceae bacterium
TTCATTGATGCATCCAAAGAAACACCTAAGGGAAGAAATAGTTGTTGCTATGACAAAGAGTCAAGAATTAATCGTAAAAAATTTCCTCCTCAAACGTCAGCTGAAGAACTAGCACAAGAGATGGGTATATCATTGCTTGATGAACACATGTATTTAGAATTGCAAAAAATTGATTCATTTGATCTCAAAACATCCAGTTGGATTAAAACACCCAAAGCAATAAGAGATTTAGGTGGTGCGCTCTTTGGAGATAAGCGATATGAAAGAACATTTTTCTATCACAACGGAGCAGACTCCTACTATTCAGCAAGAGCATTTAGAGGTTTTATAAAAATAGGTGAATAAATAGGTAAAAGTATGTTAACCTATAAACAAACATATTAGAAAGTTATAGGTTGATTACATGCAATCGATATGGAATTTTAGAGAACTCGCTAAAGATTATACGAACCGCCACGGAAAAAAGATAAAACCACAGCGTATTTTTCGCAGCGGCTCTCTTAATTATGCAACAGAAGATGATATTAATAAACTTAAACAGTTAGGTATCAAACGCATCTACGATCTGAGATCACAAAAAGAGATCAGTCAAAGCCAAGAACATCACGGGATTGAAATAATGAGCTATGATGTAGGTAATACGGAGTCTGCAACACCGATGGATCATGATTTTTTCGTTAAAGTTTCTAAGTCAGGAGCGAGGAAATTCATGCATTATCTCTATGGTGAACATTTACCCCATTCACCGATGATCAAACCATTAATGCATGCCATTATCGAAGAAACCGAACCCTTTTTATTTCACTGTGCAGCAGGTAAAGATCGAACAGGTGTCATTGCAGCATTACTCATGCATGTTCTAGGGTTTACCGAGGATCAAATCATCAGTGAATATATTCAACTAGATAATAGAATTCTACCTCATGGTAGAGCATCACTTGAAAAAGATCCATCACTAACTACCAAGCAGATTGAACAGCTTGATCCTCTGCATATTGTAGAATCCAGATATATCAAAGCATTTATACAAGCCATTAAGCGGGAATACCTAAGTTTAGATCATTACATTCATCATGTGTTAGGTATTACACAAAATCAAATTGATCAGTTTATTCAACGCTATATGACAGAAATGAGTTAAATCCGATATCTATCGGATTTTTTTACTCTAACACCATGAATCATCTAGCAAATGATAAAATATAGATATAAAGGTATTAAATCCATAAAATCGAAGAGAAGAGGTTAATTAGCACATGAACCATCAAATCATGATATCCAGTGAGATCCAAAAGGCACTGAAAATGAATCAGCCTATTGTAGCACTCGAATCAACAATTATATCACATGGTATGCCCTATCCGGATAACGTCAAAATGGTTAAACAAGTTGAATCCATCATTCGTGAGGAAGGTGCTATTCCCGCAACGATTGCTATCATGGATGGACACATCAAAGTGGGTTTGTCCATGGATGAAATCGAAGAACTTGCAAAGTCAAAAAATGTTCTTAAAGTGAGCAAACGCGATATTGCATATGCACTATCACAGAAGAAGACTGGAGCAACAACTGTTTCGGGTACAGCATTAGTTGCATCCCTTGTTGGTATTAAGGTGTTTGCTACAGGAGGTATTGGTGGTGTTCACAGACAGGGTGAAAAAACTTTTGATATTTCAAGAGATCTAGAAGAACTCGCACAAACAAATATCGCAGTTGTCTGCGCTGGAGCTAAAGCAATCTTAGATCTCAGATTAACCATGGAGTATTTAGAGACAAAAGGCGTCGAAGTAATCGGATATCAAACAGACGAACTGCCTGCATTCTATTCAAAAGATAGTGGTCTTAAGGTTAACTACCGACTAGATCATCCAAAAGATATTGCAAACTTGATGAAATCAAAATGGAAATTGGGAATCACAGGAGGAATGATCATTGCTAATCCTATACAGGATCAGTTTAGTATGGATCATCACATCATTGATCAAGCGATTGAAAAAGCACTCGTAGAAGCAGAACAAAAACATATTCAAGGTCAAGCGGTGACTCCCTTCCTACTAACTAAGATTAAAGATCTTACAAAAGGTGATTCACTGAATGCAAATCTTGAGCTTGTATATAACAATGCAAGACTTGCAGCACAGATTGCAAAGCAGTATCATCAGGCTTTAATGAAACTATAGATTTAAATTCTTTGTACATAAACTAGAAGATAACCTATATCTCTAGTTTTTTATTATACAATAAAAAGAATGTCACTGTTAAGCGATTTTCGTGTATAATAGATATAAACGAAACGATAATGGAGGGGTATATTGAAAACCCGATATGTAAGAAGATTATTCAACACAAGACATCCCTATGATTTAGATAAAACAAGTGATCTTTTTATTAAAGCCATGAGGGAAAATGCTATCTTTCACTATCAACACTGTGAAGACTATAAACGCATTTTAGATCAAGCTCATTTTAATCCTAAAGATATATACAGTATGGAAGATTTACACAAGCTTCCCTTTATTCCTACGCTCTATTTCAAACATCATGAAATGTTTTCAAAACCATTGTGGAAAATGCCTATTAAGGCAACTTCTTCAGGAACATCTGGTATACGAAGTAAGGTTGGACTTGATCTTCGGTCATTGTGGCGTGGATTCATGATGATTATACGTATCTTCAAATATCATAAACTGTGGTCCCTTCGGCCAGTGACTTATATTATTTTTGGCTATGAACCTCATAGACATAATCAAGCAGGTATAGCTAAAACAGCCTATGGATTTACTTATATTGCTCCAGCCAAAAAAAGAATTTATGCCATTCGTTATACTAAAGAAGGTTATGTTGTTGATCTCGAACGTATCAAACAAGCATTTATTAAAGCATCAAAGAAAAGAACACCTGTTCGAACAATTGGGTTTCCAGCATATACCTATTTCTTACTTAAGGATATGAAAGCTGAAGGTATTAAGTTAAAGTTACCTAAAGGATCTAAGATAACCGTTGGTGGTGGATGGAAACAGTTTTATGCAGAAAAAGTTGATAAACAAGCTTTTTATGACCTCGTAAATGACGTTTTAGGTGTTCCTGAAGATCATTGTATTGAATTCTTTGGAGCAGTAGAACACCCTATTTTATACACAGACTGTAGACATCATCATTTTCATGTTCCCGCTTACGCAAGAGTTGTCATCAGGGATGTGGACACATTTGAACCTCTTCCTAATGGATCGATGGGTCTTGTAAACCTCATGACACCGATGGTTGATAGCGCACCTCTTTTATCTGTAATGACCGATGATTTAGGGATTTTACATGATGGATGTCCCTGTGGTGAAACATCACCATGGCTTGAAATCATTGGTCGTGTAGGTATCAAAGATATTACGACCTGCGCTGCTGGTGCAGATGAACTATTAAATAAGTAGGTGAAATCATGATACTCTATCAAGGACAAATTTTAGGAAATGAACACCAAAGTGCGTGTTTAAATACACTCAAAAAAGATTGTTATCAAACACTCAATCAAACCGAGCAAATTCAAGCGATGGATGTCATTATGGCCTGTGATCAACTCGCACAAAGAGTTAAATCTGGAGCCTATAATGAACTGATCATTCCACTGCTTGAAGAATTTGATATTCCCTATGATTACTTTTTAAGTTCGATACCGATGTTTGAAAAAGAAGCATTGATCAAAAAGTGTGAGATTGAACTTGGATCTCATTTTGATCAGCCTTCTGATTTAAATGAGGATAACATGAAAACCATATATCCTCTAGGTATTCTCTTTCATATCGCAGCAGGTAATGTCGATGTGTTACCCGCTTATTCAGTGATTGAAGGACTCCTAGCTGGAAATATCAATCTGTTGAAGCTACCTTCAGGAGATCGTGGTGTATCGGTAAAATTATTATCTGAACTGATTGCTATTGAACCCAAACTGAAAGATTATATCTATGTATTTGATGTGCCATCAACGGAAATAGAATCTCTTAAGATACTTGCTGATATCGCAGATGGTATTGTGGTATGGGGTGGTGATGTTGCAGTAGCAGCGGCACGCAAAATGGCTTCAATCACGACAAAAATCATTGCATGGGGTCATAAGTTGTCCTTTGCTTATGCAACCCTTGATGCAAAAGATGATGAATTAGAAGCTTTAGCACATCATATATCCATGACCAATCAAGTGCTCTGTTCATCTGCTCAAGGTATATTTGTAGATACCGACGATAGAAAGGTGCTCGATCAATTTGCAGATCGGTTTTTTCAAATATTAAAATCAGTTAACCAAAAGCATAAACCAGTTCCCCTAGGTATTAGAGGTAAAAATAATCTACAACTCTATTACGAAGAACTCAATAGTCAACATACGAAAAAGCGCATCTGGAAAGAAGAAGGTATCAGTGTGATAACTTCTGATGATCATGAACTCGAGTTATCGATGTTGTTTCGAAGTGTTTGGATCAAAGGATTACCTCGAAAACAAATTATCGAGGTTCTAAAACCACATAAGAATCATTTACAAACAGTGGGTCTGATGTGTGCAGATAAGGATCTCAAAGAGTTAACTAAAACACTCGCTTTATCAGGTGTTGTCAGAATTACACAACCAGGTGAAATGTCTCGTATGCTCATCGGTGAATCACACGATGGGACATATGCACTCAGAGAATACACACGTATTGTTGAATCGATCAAATAAATAAAACCAGTCAACCGACTGGTTTTTATTTAGATTCCATCCAATATTTTCTTAAGGTGTGAGCAACCATTTTGGGTTGTCTATCGCGTGTGAACACACCTTTTTTATTACCCATAAATCGAGTCAATCCCTGTTTCGTTTGAAAGTCTGCAAAGTTCCAAACATGTTCACCTATAACACCTTTCATATGGCTGATTGTCTTGAGATAGGTTTCAATAAATTCGACTTGATATTCCTCACTAAAGGCGAGTGCAGGAAGACTATGAAAACCAGCAATTGTATCGGCTCCAAACTCGGTTAATACAAGGGGTTTATCAAAACGGTCAATATAAGCTTTAAGTGCATGTGTCAATTGTTTTTGAACAACTGATAAATCTCCGAAATCGCTATACCAAGCCATATATCGGTTTAAACCAATAACATCAAATAAGTGAGCAACCTGGTTGTTTTCTGCACCTATATATTCAACAATCATCAAAGGAAGTTCTGTTCTTTCTCGTGCAAAATTCACAATCTCTTTAAAATATTTAAGTGAACCTTCTTCATGAGTATTTGCTTCATTCGCTAAGGAGTACATGATAACTGAAGGATGATTTTTATCACGTCTGATCAATGTATCAAATTGCTTTTTATAGTTTTCAATACGCTTTAATTCATTATTGTCATCTGAAAAAACAATTCGCGGACTCCAAAAATTGAGTCCAACCGCAGGCATCTCATTGATGATTAATATACCATAGCGATCAGCGAGTTCATACATCTCTTCAGCATAGGGATAGTGACTGGTTCTAAATGAATTTGCTCCAATCCATTTGAGAAGTTCAAAATCTCTAACATTGAGTGAACTGATACTACCTTTACCCAATGAAACATGATCTTCGTGCATGCCAAATCCTTTTAGATAAATTTCACGAAAATTGAGATAGAGTTTTTTGTCTTTTATTTCAATGTGACGAATACCAAATGTTTCCTCATAAAAGTCCGTCTTTGTCTCGACACATAAGGTATAAAGATGACCCATGTTGATATCCCACAGGATAGGATGATCAATGATCATCATCTTTTGATGATCACTTGAAGATCCAACAATTGCTCCTTTTGGATCAAGAAGCTTCACACTTAACACATCACTTTGACTGATGATGTTATAGGACACAACACCACTTTTACCATCATAATCAGCCTTTATGATAATATCATCAATAGGCTTTGGAGGTAGATGATACAAAAAGACATTGCGGTGTATACCACTATAATTGAAAAAGTCAAAATGGATGTTTTGTTTTTCTTTGTCACCGATTTTTATGACTTCACCCATGGGATGAGAGTACAAAAAGAGTCTATTATCTATGACAAGAGAGATACGAATCTTCTGACTGTATGGGATATCACAATGGATGGGAAGATATCCTCCGATATTTTCTTTGATCCACTTACCATTGATATAAATATCTGTATGGTGTGGAGCAGCACCTAAATATAAGTTCCATGATCCATCCAACTCAGGTATCGAGATTACATACTCATAACAGACCTTACCGACATAATCACGTTTTTCAAGAGTTGTAAAAATATCATTAAAACTACCAGGTACTCCCATCATCAGATCTTCTTTTAAGGGTTGAAGTGGTTGAAAATCATCATTTACAAAAGCGAATTTCCAAAGACCATTTAGTGAAATTGCCATTCTTTTATGATTTGTTTTAGGATATAACATCATAACCTCCTTGTTGAAAAGTAGTAACTATTTTTATTATACCAAATCACATTTAGTGGAAACTTAAAAAACCGAACATAATGTCAAATTCATACAATCCATTGCTATAATAATGATGAGGAGGATCATGCATTATGAAACATAGAATTAACCAATTACTCAATTGGTTTGAAGATCATTTCAACTTTATGATTGAACTGTTAGCCTTTATTGGAGGTATATTTTGTCTATTGTTTGCTATTTTCATATTTTTTATGCGCATATTCAATCAACAATGGTTTTTTGAAGACAGTATCACATTTGTTTTTCTACCGGGTCTTATCGGTTTTTTTGGAGTTCTTATCTTATTCGCTTTAAGAATCACCCGCTATCTCACAAAAAAATAAATGTTATACGATACATCCAATGTATATCCTCCTCTTATCTAGTTATCCAATGTTAAAATGGAAGTGCACAAAGGTGCAAAATTAAGAAAGGGTGATATATATGAACATCATGTTAAAGCGTGACGCTACCACCTATGGTGGACGTAATGGCGTCATTAAAGACATGGAGTCTGGTTTAGAACTCTCATTATCAAAACCAGTTGAAATGGGAGGAAAGAAAGAGTTTGGATCAAATCCAGAAGAACTGTTTTCTGCAGGATATAGTTCTTGTTTTGCTGGATCGCTCGAATATTTACTTAACGTCGAACAGGTAGCTTATGAGGGTATAGAAGTCAAAGTTACTACAAATTTACTAGCTGATCCAAAAACAGGTTTTTCATTTCAAATCGTCATTGCTGCAAAAGTATTAGGTGTCACAAAAGAAGTCGAAAAATCATTTATAGAAAAAGCATATGCTTTTTGTCCGTATTCAAAAGCTATTCGAGGAAATGTAGACGTTTTGTTTGTATAATTTTTAGAGGTGATATAGTGAAGGTACTCTTTATTGGAGGAACAGGGCTCATTTCAACAGCTGTCAGCAAACTTGCTGTTGCAAAAAATATTGATCTTTATTTGCTCAATCGAGGAAAAAGACAATCCACTCCTATTCTAGGAACGCATTTATTACAAGCAGATATCTATCAGGTGGATGAAGTTAAAGAGGTTATCAGAGATCATTTTTTTGATGTTGTTGTCGAGTGGATTGCGTTCACGGTAGATCACGTCAAACGAGATTATGAACTGTTTAAGGGTAAAACGAACCAATATATCTTTATTGGTACAGCATCAAGCTATCAAAAACCCGCTCCCTTTTTACCGATCACAGAAGATGTACCACGTGATAATCCATACTGGGAATACAGTCAAAACAAACGAGATTGTGAGAACTATCTCAAAGCGATCCATGATCCAGACTTTCACGTCACCATCATCCGACCTTCACATACCTATGATGATCACTCACTCATCTTTCAACTGACGACCTATTCACATCCCTATAGTCTTCTTCATCGGTTGATCAATCAACAACCCATTGTATTGGTAGGTGATGGATCTAGCCATTGGACACTGACTCATCATGAGGATTTCGCCTATGCGTTTATAGATATTTTAGGAAACCATCATGCCTATGATCAAGATTATCACTTAACCTCAGATAAGGTTTATACATGGAATGAGATCACATCTTTAATGTATAATGCACTAGATATGAAACCTAACATTATCTATTTGCCTTATGAGCATATCAAAAAGCATTTTCCAGAAATGGAAGGAATGCTGATGGGAGATAATATGCATGATACCATTTTTGATAATTCAAAGATCAAGAAAGTAGCACCTCATTATCGATCACTCATTGAACTTAAAGATCGGATTCCTAAAATGATTGCTTACTACCAAAACAATGAAAGCTTAATGCAAATCGATGAATCTTTTCTCAAGCGTTACGATGAGATGATTCGTGATTACCAAGGAAAAAAAACGTAAAGTATAACATAAGCAGCGCTTAGCTGCTTTTTGTTTATCATAGAATCGTTAAATTATTAATTCTTATCATGTAAAATAGAAGTATGTAAGCAAATCTCATACTGTGAAAGGAGAAGTTCATGATTGGACTAAATTTATGAATACGAACCATCAACTCTTAAAAATAAGTAAAAAAGCTTTTTTAAATGTCTTATACATTTTATTAGGTCTTATTGTTGTGGCGGGTATCATCACATTAATCATTCCTGCAGGTAACTATGATCGTGATACATCAGGTCGTATTATCGATGGAACATACCATTTAATTTCAGATGTCAACTATCCCATCTGGCGGTGGATATTAGCACCTTTTGAAATTTTTGGATCCTCTGATGCTATCTCAATACTCATGATTGGATTGTTCCTCTTAATCCTAGGGGGAACGTTTACCGTCATGGATCAAACAGGGGGAATTAGAGTCATCATCAAACGACTTATTGTGACATTTAAAGATCACAAGTACATGCTTCTAAGATTAGTGCTTCTCATGTTTATGATCTTTGGTGCATTCTTTGGCATCTTTGAAGAATCGGTAGCATTGATGCCAGTTCTTATCTTGTTATCATTATCCTTAGGTTGGGATACAATGACTGGAATTGCTATGAGTTTACTCGCTGCAGGTTTTGGTTTTGCAACTGCTATCACCAATCCATTTTCGATAGGCATTGCATCTGATCTAGCTCAAACGAACATTCTTGCTGGTGCACTTTATCGTATCTTAATCTTTGTCATTATCTACGCTTTACTCCAATTTGTAGTGGTTAGACATGCTAAAAAAGTCGAAAAAGACCCACAAAAATCACCGACTTATGAGATGGATCTCGATAAGGTTAAAGATTTTGATTTAGATCAGGAGATGCCTCTTGAGAATGAACAAAAAGTTTTTAAAGTATATGTTACACTCTTTATCATTCTATTTATAGGAATTCTTTCTGTTGGTTTTCTTGAACTGCTTTTTGAACTATCGATCCCAGCTATTCCTGTGATGGCAGCTATCTTCTTGATTGGTGGGATATTAGGAGGATACATCGTATCTAATCAGTGGTTACAAACCCTAAAGACATTTTGGCACGGAATGCTTGGAGTTGCACCTGCATTTATTCTGATTGTACTCGCAGTATCGGTCAAGCATGTCATCGTATCTGCTCAAGTGATGGATACCATCCTTTTCCATCTAGCAGAACTTCTCAAGAATCAAGGACCGATTGCAGCAATTCTAATGATTTATCTCTTGGTTTTAGTCATTCAGTTTTTTATTGGTTCAGCTTCAGCAAAAGCATTTCTCATCATGCCGCTATTGATCCCGCTTGTTGATTTATTACAGATGACTCGTGAGATTGCTATATTGGCCTTTATCTTTGGTGATGGGTATACGAACGTCATCTTTCCAACAAATGGGGTCTTATTAATCGGATTATCGATTGCTGGTGTTTCATATACTAAATGGTTTAAGTACACCTATAAATTACAGATAGCAACCTTGGTTTTAACCATTTTGTTTCTCATCATCGCTGTCTGGATTGGATACTAAAAAGGGAACATCTGTTCCCTTTTATATTTTACTGAGTAAATTGAGATAAAAAGTGATACCTTGAATCACATTTTCTTTGGTGATGTCCTCATCAAATCCATGAATTTTTTCAAGATCTTTAGTAGAAACATCCATCGGAGAAAACTTATAGACATGTTCACTAATGACATGATATCGTCTTGAATCAGAGGTTGCAATCATCAAATAGGGGGCTGCAATGACATCCTTCCATGTGGATAGAATGGCATTCTCAACTAAAGCATATCTTTCATCAAGTTTTGATACAGTCGATGCTTCAGATACATCCATGATTTCAACTAAAATATCAGGATCGCGCACGATCTCTTTAATTCTTTTTACAATATCATTGGACGTTTCTCCTGAAATTAAACGATAATTAATATCTATTGACGCTACATCGGGTATGACATTAATCGCTTGTGATCCCTTTGACATCGTGAAAGCTTGCGTTGTTTTGAACAGTGATAAAAACTCACCGCCTGAACGTTTAGCAATCCATTTAACCAAAGGTAGAAATAACCAAAGGTTAGCAAACAAAAAACGAATCACACGTGACTTAGAGTAAGGAGCAATTTTGTCAAATAAAGCTTTAACAGGTGTTGTTAGTTTCAGTTTAAAAGCAGGATGGTTATTCAACCTTGTTACAGCCTTAGAAAGAGAATAAATCGGTGTTATCTTAGGTGGAGTCGATGCATGACCACCTTTACTTTTTGCTGATAATCGGATATTAAGAAATCCTTTTTCTGCGATACCGATTACAGCTGTTTTTTGTTGGACACCAGGAAATATATTGGATACAATGGCCCCTCCTTCGTCTAAGACGAAGAATGGTTTAATGTTTTGTTCCTTTAGGTAGTTAACTATTTCTATCTGTGAATCACCATAGGTTTCCTCATCACCACCAAAAGCTAAATAGAGATCGCGTTTAAAGACATGCCCATTCTCTAGAAGATATTCTACTGATTGCATGATCGCATTGAGACTACTTTTCGTATCCAATGCACCTCTACCATAGATGTGGGTATTTGTTATCTTTCCTGAAAAGGGATTATCCTTCCAACCCTCTTGCGCTGGTACAACATCATAATGACTCATCAAGACGATGGGATCATGATCATCAGTTCCCGTTAGATGAAAGAGCATACCCTTCTTGTGTAGTGAGTAGGTAGAATGCTTTACAATATTTGGATAACTCTCCAAAAGATGATTTCTTAAACTCTCAAAAGCATGTTCATCCATTAAGTCTTTATTTTCATACGACACGGTTGGATACTGAATGAGTTTAGATAAACCCTGATATGCTTTCTTTTTATCGATATTCCAAGTTGTTTGAATCGTTTGTTTTTCTTTAGGTTTAAACTGAATCGTCCGATAGACAAGGATACCGATAAGTATAACGGGTACAATTAAAAGTAGATATTCCATGTGTTTCTCCTTTAAATGGATAACGTGTTCATCAGGTTCATTATACAATAAAAATCTTTCAATGTTTTGAAGTGACAAGACAAAGTCTTTCTTGATGATATAATGGTGTTAATATAAGGAGGGTTTCAAATGAAAGAAGATACCCTGTTATCCATCTGGTTAGTCCATCAACAAAAATATCCACACATGAGTATTGAAGACTATGTTAAACTGATACATCAATCCGTCTATGGACCACTGCATATGATGGATCACCCGAGTATAGATAAACTTCAATCATATCTTGATTATGAACTTAAGTTAATGTCTATAAAAAAGGAAAAAGATATCATCGTTCCTATTGGGTTCGGTTATTTTAGGGTCGATCTACAAGCTGTTCTATTGGGTTTAATCGATAAAGAAGAGCTTGTTCAAGCATTTTATCTAAGTATGAAAGATAGCATCACTGTTCAAACAAGGGATGATGTCATGAAAAGATGCTTAAAAGATTTATTGAACGCTATTGATAACAAACAGATTTTACTAGATAATACAGAGGGTAAACACTTTATCGCGAAGTATGAAAAAGCCTCTTATCCAGCAATACATCACAGTGAAAAGTACAAAAATCTTTATCATCCACACTATCGTGTCATTCATAGATCATACTTAACGGATATCTTTCAAAAAACAGCCTATAAAGAGTAACAAGGTGCAAGGTATGAAATTATACTCTGAAATCCATGTAAGCGTTGACACTCTACAATTAAAAGTGATACAATGTAATTGTAAGTTTATATTATAGACACCGTCTATATATACGGACTATAGAGTTGTCATCATGAGTATCACGCTTTGTCTGTTGGATATAGGATATCAATTTGAGGAGATTGGATATGAAACTTAATGAACTAAAGAAAGCATTACCACACTTAGAGGATACATATACTCAAGGTATATACCCCCATTCGATTGAGTATTTAGATAACACATGGTTCTTTATGAATAGGGAACCGGAAAGTGACAAATTAATTGTCTGTGGAAAGCACCATGTCGATTTTGAAGGACAGGTGTTTGATACCGATTCAATGACGTGTGTTTGTGCACCACTAAAACACACAAATGGTGATGCATTACGTCATCTTTTTCCCTACACAAAACCTATTCCAGTCCTTCATGAAAAAAGAAGTTTTGGTTTAGGAGACCGCATCGGTTTAGCGACACCTGGTCATATTCGTGTATTCAATATGTATGATGCATATCCTATTTTTGCTCAACAATCCATTCGTGAACTCAATTTAACCAACCGTACCTATGAGGATGTTTTAGATGCAGCCTCATTTGCTGTTTTTAGAGAGGGTTACAAACGTGGGTTTGGTGCGGATGGAGATCACTTAAAAAAACCGTCTGAAGTCGAGTATGCACTCCGTCTTGGCTTTACAATGATCACTCTCGATTGTAGTGATTACATCAGAAACGATGTTCAAAAGATGACAAAAGAGCAGATAGATCATGCCATAACACTCGATGAAGCACTCAAAGATCGCTATTTAAAGAACTCATTTGATGTTGAAGGTCACACCATTGAATTTAGTGAAGAAGAACTCAAACGATGTGTCTTGGTCTACGGAAAAGCAATCACTTTTGCAGGACAAATTTATCAAACCTATTTTGCTAATCAACAGAAGAAAACAAATTTCGAAATATCGATTGATGAAACAGCAACACCAACGACACCAGAACAACACTATTTTGTTGCTAACGAACTTAAAATCTTAGGTGTTAAAATAGATACATTGGCTCCCCGTTTTTGTGGTGAGTTTCAAAAAGGTGTCGACTACATCGGTGATATCAAGCAGTTTGAAAAGGAACTTAAGATTCATAGTGCCATAGCACGTGATTTTGGTTATAAACTATCGATCCACTCTGGATCTGATAAGTTTTCGATTTTTGAGTTGATAGGAAAGCATACAAAAGGTAATTTTCATGTTAAAACCGCTGGAACAAATTGGCTAGAAGCTATGAGAGTAGTTGCTAATAGTGATCCCCAGTTATATCGAGCGATTCATACATTTGCATTATCAAAATTTGAAGAAGCGAAAAAGTTTTATCATGTAACCACCGATCTAGGCAAGATTCCTCAATTGGATACCTTAGATGATCGTGAACTAAAAAATCTTTTCAATCAAAATGATGCAAGACAATTGATTCATATCACATATGGTTTTATACTAAACCATAAGGACACGAAAGGTCATTATGTCTTCAAAGATAAGTTATATCAGTTATGGCGCAACGAAGAGAATCTTTATAGCGAAGCACTTGAACAGCATATTGGAAAGCACCTTCGCTTACTTTATCAAGGATTTAAGTCGTAGAGAAAGGATGGATGACGATGAACTTTAGAAAAAATAGTACCTATGCACTTGTTTCTCCCTCATCAATGGGTGTAAGGATAACACCAGTCAATCGACAACCTGTACATATTAGTACGCAATTTAACATGCAAGCAACGAGTGCTGAAACCAATGTTTTGAGCATCTCTCAAGCTTTAGGACTCCAAACGAAGGTGTTGACCACTTTTGTTAAGGATAGTCCAATTGCTCAATTGATTAAAAATGATTTAGGTAGAAGAGGGATTGCTTACGAAGGTATCGATGTCGAACAAGGAGGACCTTGGGGATATCGTCATCAATTCAATATCGCAGATAGTGGATATGGCCTTAGAGGACCACGTGTACAAAACGATCGCGCAGGTGAAGTTGGACGCACACTTAACAGTAAAGATTTCAATTTAGAGCGTTTGTTCAAAGTAGAAGGAGTTCAACTTCTTCACATTTCAGGTTTAATTGCTGCGCTATCACAGGAAACGAGTACATTTTGTTTAGAACTTGCGAGATATGCGAAAAAAGAGGGAACAAAGATTTCATTTGATCTCAATTATCGAGCATCTTTTTGGAAGAATAGAAATGAAGAATTAAGCAAAGTATTCAAGGAAATTGCAAGTTACGCAGATATCTTAATTGGTAACGAAGAAGATTTCCAATTAGCACTTGGTGTTCCAGGACCTGAAGCTGGAGGTAAGAAAATCAGTGATCAGATTGATCGTTTTAAGGAACTGATTATCAACGTCAAAAAAGCTTATCCTCAAACGACGACATTCGCAAATACACTTCGTGAAGTGGAATCCGCTAACGAACATCTTTGGGGAGCAATCCTTTTAGATGGTAATGAGTGGACCGTTATAGAACCTAGACGAATTCCGGTGCTCGATCGCATTGGTGGTGGTGATGGTTTTGTTGGAGGGTTGCTCTATGGACTTCTAAGGGGATGGGAATCAAAGAAGTGCGCACAGTTTGGTTGGGCATCTGGAGCATATGTTGCTACACTTCTAGATGATTTTGGTTTACCTGCAGATGAAGAACAGATTTTTAGTATATGGGAAGGTAATGCACGCGTCAAGCGTTAACAAGGAGTTTCTATGAAAAAAGCAGATATAGGTATGATTGGACTTGCTGTGATGGGCGAAAATCTCGTGATGAATATGGCATCCAAAGGCTTTTTAGTCGCAGCATATGATATCGATTTAAAACGCGTTAAGGATTTTGCACAGGGTAGAGCATCAGGAAAATCGATTATTCCAACATACACATTAAGTGAATTTGTAAATCAAATTGAAAAACCACGCAAAATCATGATGATGATTCGTGCTGGAGATCCTGTGGATTCAGTAATTGAACAACTTATCCCACTACTTGATCCTAAGGATATCATTATTGATGGTGGAAACTCCAATTATGAAGATTCCATGAGAAGAACAAAATATGTCGAATCCAAAGGATTATATTATATTGGAACTGGCGTATCAGGTGGTGAAGAAGGAGCTCTCAATGGACCCTCCATTATGCCTGGTGGATCGATTGAAGCTTGGCCTTTCATCAAACCTATTTTTCAAGGTATTGCTGCAGATGTCAACGGTGACAAATGCTGTGAATGGATTGGAGAAAACGGTGCAGGACATTTTGTTAAAATGGTTCACAACGGTATCGAATATGGTGATATACAACTGATCACCGAGGCTTATCATTTACTCAGTGAACTCTTAGGTTTATCACATGATGAGATGTCAGAGATATTCAAATCATGGGATAAAACAGAACTCAACAGTTACTTAATTGAAATCACCGGAGATATCTTAGCTTATAAGGATACAGATGGAAAACCTTTGGTCACTAAGATATTAGATACAGCTGGGCAAAAAGGAACAGGTAAATGGACAGCGATTAGTTCGCTTGAACAAAATGTCGCGTTAACCATGATTGCTGAAGCCGTTTATGCACGCATTATTTCATCGAAAAAAGATGAACGCGTTAAGGCATCAGAAGCCTATCCAAAAGCAATAGAAACCTATAAAGGCAATCAAAAGGAATTTATTGAAGATATTAGAAAAGCGCTCTATGCAGCGAAAATCATATCATATGCACAGGGATATGATTTAATGAGAGTCGCAGCAGAATCCTATGATTGGCATCTCAATTATAGTGGTATTGCTAAGATTTGGCGTGGTGGTTGTATTATTCGTTCAGCCTTCTTAAATAACATTAAAGATGCCTATGGCAAAAATCCAGGTTTAACGAATTTGATTATGGATGATTTCTTTAAAAAACAAATAAACGATCTCATTCCATCATGGAGAAAAGTGGTTTCAACTGCTATTCTCAACGGCATACCAACACCAGCCATGTCTTCTGCACTCAACTATTTTGATGCATATACAACCAAGAGACTTCCAGCCAATCTTTTGCAAGCACAGCGTGATTATTTTGGAGCTCATACCTATGAAAGAGTCGATCAACCACGCGGGAAAGCATTTCACACCAACTGGACAGGTCATGGCGGAGACACATCGTCTACGACCTATAATACTTAAGTGAGAGGTAACTAACTATGAAAATTCCATTTAAAGTAAATTTAAAAGACAAAGTGGTTGTCATCACGGGAGGTGCAGGTGTTCTTGGAAGTGATTTTGCACGAGCGATTGCTCAGTGTGATGCGAAAGTAGCGATTCTTGATTTATCCTTAGAAAAAGCAACCGAACTTGCAGGCGAGTTGACGAAACAAGGTTATCAAGCGATTGGTGTAAAAGCCAATGTTTTAGACATCGCATCACTTAAAGAAGCTAGAGATGAAGTTATCAAAACTTTTGGAACCTGTGATATTTTAATCAATGGAGCGGGTGGAAATCATCCCAAAGCAACGACTACCGATGAATTTTTTAACAAAGCTTCCTTTGGAACTGAAGGAAATAAAAGCTTTTTTGATCTCGACTTAGAAAGTTTTAATTTCGTTTTTGGACTTAACTTTTCAGGAACCCTTTTGCCAACACAAATCTTTGGTATCGATATGGTGGATAAACCGGGATCAGTGATATTGAATGTCAGCTCAATGAATGCATTTACACCTCTGACTAAAATTCCTGCATACAGTGCTGCAAAAGCAGCTATATCAAACTTTACGCAGTGGTTAGCTGTTCATTTTGCGAAAAGTCAAATTCGCGTCAACGCGATTGCTCCAGGATTTTTTTCAACCGAGCAAAATAAAGCATTGCTATGGAATCCAGATGGAACACCTTCCTTAAGATCAAAGAAAATTCTAAATCAGACGCCGATGGGACGCTATGGTGAACCCCATGAACTGATTGGAACACTTTTGTGGTTGTTGGATAACGAAGCTTCTGGTTTTGTCACCGGTGTTGTCATCCCTGTCGATGGTGGATTTTCAGCTTATTCAGGGGTATAGGAGTCACTATGAATGAAATCTATCTTCATGCTAAAGATCATGAAGGATTAACTAAAAATCAAATCAAACAAGCCGTTGAATCATCCATTAGGGATATTCCTGTAAAAAAGGTGCTTCTTATACCACCTGATTTTACGCGTTTTTACTCAAATGCAGGATTCATTACGAATGTTTACTATCATGTTCTAAAAGCTTATGCAACGGTTGACATTTTACCTGCGCTTGGAACACATGATAGGATGACACCAACGGAGTGCGACGAAATGTTTGGGGATATTCCCTATGAAACATTCATTTACCATAATTGGAGAGATGATGTCATTAAGATTGGTGATATTCCAAAAGACTTTTTATTTGATGTTTCTGAAGGTCTATGGGATAAGCCGATACAGGTTGAGATCAATAAACACATCATGGATCCATCTTATGATCTCATCATATCAATTGGTCAAGTGGTTCCCCACGAAGTGATTGGTATTGCCAACCACTCCAAAAACCTCTTTGTGGGATGTGGCGGTAAAAATATCATCAATCAATCACATATGTTAGGTGCTATTTATGGAATGGAACGCATGATGGGAAAAGATCATACACCCGTCCGTAAAGTTCTAGATTATGCCATGGAACACTTTTTAAGTCACCGACGAGTTCTATTTGCACTCACCGTAACAACGGCTCCTATGGGACAAACAAAGACACATGGACTTTTTATAGGCTCTTCACGTGAAGGATTTAATCAAGCGGTGACGCTCTGTCAAGAGAAGAACCTTGATTTCCTAGATAAACCAATCAAAAAATGTGTTGTCTATCTTGAACCTAAAGAATTCAAAAGCACTTGGTTGGGAAATAAGGCGATATACCGTACACGTATGGCGATTCAAGATGGTGGAGAACTCATCGTATTGGCACCAGGTGTTACCAAATTCGGTGAAGATTTGAAAATCGATGAACTGATACGCAAGTATGGATATCAAGGACGAAAACGCGTCTTAGAACTTTTCAAAGAAAATCAAGAACTGAAAGACAACATGGGTGTTACAGCACATCTGATTCATGGATCTTCTGATGGAAGGTTTGATATTACCTATGCGGTTAAAAGAATAACCAAAGAGGAGATTCAATCCGTCAACTTTAAAGCAGCTGATTATGATGAGGTCATCAAACGGTATGCTCCAGACAAACTCAAACCGGGTTGGAACACATTATCTGATGGTGAAGAAATCTTTTATATTCCTAATCCCGCACTCGGTTTATGGGTTGACAAAAATAGATTTTAAATCAATAAAGCATCCAATCATTATGGGATGCTTTTCATTCTAAAGGAGATAAAAATCATATGAAGCGAAATAAACATCCACTTCAGGACATGATCTTTGCAAGTTTAATGATTGCTATGGGTATTGTATTACCTTTTTTATCCGGTAACAATCAGGAGTTAGGAAGCATGCTACTACTGATGCATATTCCTGTGATCTTAGCAGGTTTTCTGCTTGGTTCCTATTATGGGTTATTAATTGGTATCATTACACCTATTTTAAGAAGTTTACTCATTGGAATGCCACCGTTATTTCCGATTGCTACTTCGATGATGTTTGAACTTGGAGCTTATGGGTTTTTTACCGGTTTGTTCTATCATTACCTTTCAAATAAAAAAATCAACATCTATCTATCATTAGTGTTGGCACTCATACTGGGTCGTTTCGTATGGGGTGGTGCAGCGTTCATTTTTTATCCAGCTGCTGGTCTAACATTTACCTTTCAAACGTATCTACAAGCAGCTTTTGTAACTGCTCTACCGGGTATTGCCATTCAACTTGTCTTGATTCCAGCTATCTTTTTTGCCCTCAAACGTACACAGTTGGTCATCGATTAAAATGAATGCTAAACAGGTCATTAAAAAACTAAGTCCAAAAAGCGATGTTGATAGGCAGGATCTTTCCTGTTTAACCTATCAAATACTTCATGGTCATCCCTTCCCCTTTTTTAGTGATGACCTGTCAACTCACGTGAGTATTCAAAAAGTTTTTCGATTGAATCAAAACTATGATCTTGTATTACTCAGCAATGAAAAAGAACATCCACTTTCTAGAAGCACACTTGAAAAGTGGGTGAACTATCAGTGGAGTAGGCATGAAGAAGGAGACACCTGTTGTCGATACTCCAAAAACTTTAGAAAACACATTCAAACCTCATTTGCTATCTTAAAACATGGATATGTCAAATTATGGCCATTGATGTCTCATATCGATAAACTTGAACTAGGACAACAAACAAAATTTATTGCAATAGATGGTATGGCAGCATCAGGAAAAACGACATTAGCTGGTATACTAGCACATCTATTTAAAGGTATTGTCGTACATACAGATGATTTCTATAAGAAAGCTGACTCTAATCTGAATGATCCTATATCAGTGCATGGAAGCCATATAGATTTTGATAAAATCAACCAAACGGTCATTGATCCATTAAAGCGTATGAAAGATTTGATCTATCGTCCGTTTGATCATCAACTACACAGACATTTAGAACCTGTGATGATCTCCTATAGACCGGTTGTCTTTATTGAAGGTGCATATAGCACACATCCCTATATGAATGTAACCTACGATTATCGTATCTGGGTAAAAACATCCTATGTTTGTGCGATCATTCGCATATGGAAACGAAATGGCATCAAACGTTTGAAATCGTTTATCCATCGATGGATACCTCTTGAGCAGAAATATAAAAAAGCACTTCATTTAGAGACTCAAGCTGACTTCATCCTTAAGACTTAATACGAAGACTCCTGTAAAAAAGACAAGAGTCTTTTTATTTTCATCTCTATCATGCTATAATTTCTACAAAGACATCCAAGGAGGTTCTTATGACTTATATCAAAAAGCGCTATAAACTGTTCTTGTTTATGTTGGCCTTTTGGTTATTATTAAACTTTAATTTAAAGATAGATACACTACTATTTGGTGTCGTATTTTCTTTAGTTGTTACCATACTTGCCTATCCTGTATTATTCAATGAGCAGGGATTTCGTTATCACGGTATTAAACTTCATAAAATGTTGATCTACTTTTTTGTATTATTTATTGAGATTTTTAAATCTGCCTTTACCTATATTATCAACTTGATTTCTAGAAAATATGAACCCGTTTTATTTAAGATCGATCTCGATCTTGATGATCCTGTTTTAGTAGGAATTGTAGCTAACTCCATTACACTAACACCTGGTACCATTTCTGTTGAAATAGAAGATCATTCGATATACGTGTTAACACTTGCAAAACCTGGAACACCTCAAGAAGAACTCGAACGACCTATTCGAAATAAGTTTGAACGCTTTTTTAAAGTAAAGGAGAAGAAACATGATTGATATAAAACTTTTCCTTTTACTGACAATGATGCTGCTCGTGTTAGCTATCATCGCTTCATTTATTCGTATGCTCAGAGGTCCACGTCTGTGGGATCGTATTTTGATGTTGAATTTAATATCAGCAAAAGTTGTTTTAATCATTGCCATCTATGCGATCTATATGGATTCGTTGACCTTATTAGATATTGCGATATCGTATGGGATTATTGGTTTTTTAACCATGACACTATTATCCAAATTCATTATGACAGGAGGAAGAGAAAAATGAATGTTGTTGCACTCATTATTTTGATCTTATCCTGGTTTTTTATTATCTTTGGTATGATATCAATCTTCAGTTTGAAGAACATGTATGCACGTATTTTATCAGCGACCACCATCGATACAGTGGCTAGTTTCTTAGTTTTGTTTGCGCTGATGTTTATATCGAGTGGATTTCAGTTGATTGTTCGTTTTTTAATACTCATCATTTTCTTGCTCATAACAAACCCGATATCCTCTCATGTCAACATTCGTTCGGCTTATCTTTCTGGAATTCCAATCAAAGATGAGGAGGTGCAGTTATGAGGGAACTCTTTACGACAGAAAATATTGCACTTGCTCTTCAAGTATTGATGATTATTGTAGCACTTGTCATCGTTTTTCATGAACGCAATTTTACGATTATTATTTTGATATCCGTTTTCTCGTTGATCGCTGCAACGCTTTATACAATGAATCAAGCTCCTGATGTTGCAATTGCTGAAGTTGCTATCGGTGCTGCAATTATACCGCTCATTTACGTTATCTCCATATCTAGACAAAGAGAATTCATTGTTTTGGATAAGAGTAGACACGGATTTGTCGATCCCAACGAAGAACTCGAAGGTGTTGTTTATGATGTTCTCAATGAATTTGTCAAAACCTATGATTTAAGATTGAATGTATGTTGTGATATCGAAGGTAGAGAAGAGGATCTAACAAACGAACTCAATGTTGATCTCATTATCGCTTACGATCAAGCAAGTGATCACTACACGTTAAAGGGGAAAGCAAGCAGCGTTCTTATGACCAAATTAAGAGAATTGACAGCTCAGCATGAACAAATATCTGTCGTTGTCTTTAAGGACGGTGATCCCATTGATTAAACGTCTTGTTTTGTTCATCATGTTATCAGGATTGCTCATCGCTTTTATCTTTGCCATGACGGATTTAGAACTTATCTACAATGATTTTGGTAAACAGTATTTCTTAACCTATGGTTTGATGGAAACCGGATCTAGAAATTTAGTAACAGGAATCTATTTGGACTATCGTCTATTTGACAGCATTTTTGAAGCGGGTATCTTACTCATTGCTGTATCGGGTGTCATGTGGATCAGCCAACACAAGATTCAAGAGAAAAATGCGAATTTTATGTTAGACAAGCAAAAAACTCCTGAACTCTTTGTTACATTTTCTAGATTGCTCTACCCTGTGATGTTAATGTTTGGATTCTATGTTATCATCAACGGTCATCTATCTCCCGGAGGTGGATTTCAAGGAGGAGCTATCGTAGCAACCGCCATTTTGATTTTATATTATATTGATCTATCAAAAACGATCGATGTCAAACTGATCTTAACCATCGAAAAAATCTTGTTTATTGTGTTGGTTTTGGTCGGTAGTTTAAGTTTGTTGACAACCGATGGGTATGTGTTTACTAATTTCATAGCTCATCCAGATTATCGTCAGGTATATCTCATGATCTTAAACGTGCTCATTGGTATCAAGGTTGCACTTGGTTTAACAGCTATCTTTACAGCATTCTTAAAGGAGGGAAGATAGATGAATCCCATCTTGACATTTATTGTTATACTCATCGGTTTTTATGGACTTGCTACCAGCAAGAATATCATTAAATCTGTCTTCTGCGTAACCATTATGGAAGCTGGAATTATTTTATTATTCTTGAATTTAGGTAATCTTGAAGGGGGTATGATTCCTATTCTTGATCGTTTAGGCATAGAGATTGTTGATCCCATTCCTCAAGCATTGATGATTACAACCATTGTCATCGGTTCTACCATTACCTCGCTAGCGTTGATGCTGTGCATCAAGATATTTCACCACTTTGGTTCGATTGAATGGAAAGTTGTATTGAAACGAGGTGACAAATAATGCACCTTTTACCTATCCTTTTTGTCTTTGTTCCCATTTTTACGGCTATTTTCATCTATCTATTCAAAAGTGATCGGCTTTCATGGATTGTTTTTGTCGGTCAAGCATTATTGATTGGACTCTTTGTCTACTATGTTATTGAAATGCCAGCTGATAAGACGCACCTACTCGTGATTGGGGGAACCAACCAACTTATACGTATCAGTTTCTATAACGACATCACGTCACTATCATTTATTGCACTCACTTTATTTATGTGGCTTGTTATTTTGTTATACACCTATAACACCAATAGAAAAGAGAATAAATTTCTTTTCTTCCTGATGTTTTTAGAAGGTATTTTTCTGGGTTTAATTCAAACCAACGATCTATTCAATATGTTTGTCTTCTTGGAATTGATAGCCATTCTAGTGACAATCCTTATCGCTTACAAAAAGACAGGTTCATCCTTTAGAGCAGGAATCTACTATTTACTGCTAAACACCGTGGCTGCGATGATGTTTTTGGTGGGTATTATTCTCATTTACTACACTTATGGAACGATTAATATTCAAATCGTTATGCAATTGATGGGAGAAAACAGTGAGTCAATGACGATCAAGTTAGCCTATATTTTAATGTTATCGGGTATTAGTGTTAAAGCCGCACTCTTTCCACTTTTCACCTGGTTACCTAAAGCACATGGAGTTGCACAATCTACGATTTCCGCACTGCTTTCGGGTCTTGTTGTTAAAGGTGCACTCTACATGCTCATTCGAATCAATCATCAAATGTTTGCTTTAGCAGAGTATCAAACAAGCGACATGCTCTTTTGGATAGGAACCACCACCGCACTAGTAGGTGTCATGTTTGCTTTAAGCCAAAAGGATTTAAAACAAATTCTTGCTTATCATACAGTATCTCAAGTGGGTATTATGGTGATGGGTTTATCTGCTATGGAAGGATTATCCTATATCGGTGGCTTGATGCATATTTTTAATCACGCACTCTTTAAGAGTCTCTTATTCCTTGGAGCAGGCATTATCATCAAAGCCTATCAGACAAAGAAAGTGTATGAGATTAGAGGTGTCTTTAGGACGATGCCTTGGACAGCCATCCTGTTGATCGTGGGTATGTTATCGATAACTGGTGCACCTTTCTTCAATGGATTTGTATCAAAGTCGTTGATCAAGTATGAATTTAAGTACGACATGATAAAGATGGTTTTGTTTACACTGATTAATATTGGAACCGTCACCTCATTTATCAAATTTTCTACGATCCTCTTTGGACCCAAACAAAAGATTAAATACCCAAGAAACTATAAACAGCACATCGGTATGAGCCTGATGGCACTGATGTGTCTGTTGATAGGTATCTTATATCTTTGGTTAGGAAAAAGTATCTATCAAATCGATTTATCGTATGTTCATCTTTTTGATGTCTGGAGTTTTCTAGATTATGCGATTTATCTTGGTATTGGATACCTCTTTTATCGTTACGTCATCCATCCAGATTATAAACCAACACAAAAGCTTAGAGAGTTTAGTTTAACGTTTGAAAATGCAAACTTCTTATTTATAGCCTATATCGTCACGATAGGGCTCGTTGTTATTTTGCAAAAATAAAGGAGATATTATATGATTGGACATTTGGATTCATTAGAAGGAAAAGTAATAGACAATCCAGCCGTAAAAAATGCATCGATTAAAGTACTCGTCTCACCTAAAGAAGGTTGGGAAGGATATGTCATGCGTGTGCTTGAAGTAGGATCTTTTGGTTATACACCTAAACATCAGCATCCCTGGCCACACATCAATTATATCATTGAGGGTGAAGGGGAACTGATGATTGCAGGAAAAAGTGAAAAAATAACGGCAGGATCTTATGCTTACGTTCCTGGTGATACACTCCACCAGTTTAGAAATTTAGGTGAACGTGTGCTCAAGTTTATCTGCATTGTTCCAGAAGAAGGACATCAATAAAACTATCACTCATAAAGAAGGTATCTTATGGCAACAACTCTTATTTTTGATATGGATGGAACACTGATTGATTCAAATCATTTAGTCGAAGAGATCTATCAAAAACTCATTCGAACGTATCCACCTACACACATGCAACTCGAAGCCATTGATCGTGGTGAACTTTTCGCTCTATCCTATCATCAAGTACTAAATAAACTCTATGGGACGTCCCATGTAGAGCACATGGATTATATTATGGAGTGCTATCATCAATTAAGAGATCAACATATTAAACTGTTTCCTGGAATTATGGAGTTGCTTATAGAACTCAAAGAATCTTCTTACCGACTCGGATTGGTAACCTCAGAAATTAAAGAAATCGCTATTGATGAACTGAAATACCTTGGAATTCATCATTTTTTTGATGATATCGTTACATTTGATGATGTCAAAAAAGGAAAACCAGATCCCGAAGGATTGATTAAAGTGATGAAATCTTTGAACAAAACACCTGAAGAAGTCATTTATATTGGAGACCAAAAATCTGATGGGGTGGTTGCCTATCAAGCGCATGTTTATGCGATTCTCATGGATTGGTATAATGAAAAAAGTACAGATTATTATCCCTATTTTGATCACATTGCATCGGATAAAATGAGTTTGTTAAAGATTATTGATCGCCACAAAAAAATGGTCATCAAGATGCCAAAGCATCGCGATCTAAAGATTTTACAATTAACTGATCTGCACTTGATGAATGATGAAAAAGATCAAAAAACCTATCAGCTCATCAAAGATATGATAGCGTATAACCAACCCGATTTTATCGCGATTACAGGTGATCAAACCATGTCTGATGATTCAGTTGTCCTCTATAAGGATTTAGGATTTTTTATGGATCAATTTGAGATTCCATATACCTATGTATTTGGTAATCACGACATTGAAGGAGCAAAGAGTTATGATGACCTGATTCAGGCGATTGAACCTTCTAAGTGTTTGCTTTTTGATCAAGGACCCAGATATTTAGGATTCTCAAATGGATCGATTTCTATTCAGAATGATCAAGGAAAAACCATCGGACTACTCGTCATGCTTGACACACATATCGATAAGATGTATCCAATTGATGGAAAACTCGTCTGGGGTTATGATGGCGTATCAGAAGATCAAATTAAGTGGTACCAGAGATTGATCCATCGCTTACCCTTTTTTCATCTATTCTTTTTCCATATACCGATCATCGAACTTCATGAAACCAAACCCGGTGATAACCTTCATGAAGGTGAATATTTAGAAGTTCCATCAACGCCGCCTATCAATACCGGTTTTTTTGAAGCCGCAAGAAAGACACATTTAGCAAAAGGCATGTTCTTTGGACATGATCACTACAATGATTTTAGTTATGTCAAAGAAGGTATTATTTTAGCTCACGGAAGAGTAAGTGGTCATTACGATTACGGTGCACCAGGATTTCCTAGAGGAGCAAGAATGATTTTTGTTAATGAACAAGGTGATGTGAAGACGAAGGTTATCCTCTACCCTGATATCTTATAAAAAAAGGCCATTTGGTCTTTTTATTTTAGGATACGACGGATAAGTTTTTCCTTCGAATCAGTATGAGGTGGATAGACCATGTTTGGATCAAACCAAGTATGCCTCTTAATATAACCTTTTTGATGTGAAAAAAGATCAAATGAATGCTTACCATGATAGTGACCAATACCACTTGGTCCAATGCCACCAAAAGGAATATTGGGATTACTTATGTGCATGAGAGTATCATTAATAGCTCCACCACCAAAGGATACTTCAGTCCACACCTTTTGATGTATCTCTTTATTCTTTGAAAAAAGATAGAGTGCAAGCGGTTTATCTTTTGTCTTTAGAATCGAGATAACCTCATCGATTGAATCAAATGGAAGTATAGGCAAAAGGGGACCAAAAATTTCTTCTTGCATGATGGTATCATCCCAGGATACATCGAGCACTAATGAAGGAGCAATATATCGTTTCGTGGGATCAGGTTCATAAAAGGATCTTACGTTTTTATTTTTCATCAGATTGATAAGTCTTTGATAATGATGATCATTAATGATAGAGCCTAAATTGGTTGATGTTGGATACATCTTTTTGATCACATCCATGAGTTCCTCTACGAATTGATGATAGATTGATGTATGTACATATAGATAATCAGGAGCGATACAGGTTTGACCAGCATTGGTGAACTTACCAAAGATAATACGCTTAGCAGCTACTTTTAAATTTGCGCTTGCATCTACAATACAAGGGCTTTTTCCACCAAGCTCGAGTGTTACAGGAACTAAGTTCTTACTTGCAGATTCATAGACAATTTTCCCAACACGTGTGCTTCCCGTAAAAAAGATGTGATCAAAGGGAAGTTTAACAAGCGAAGATGCAACTTCAATACCTCCACTTAGCACATGAATGTATGATGCATCAAAATGGTCATTGATCATTGAAGCAATAACTTTTTCCGTTTGAGTAGCAAATTCTGAAGCCTTAATGATTGCTGTGTTTCCAGCAGCAATCGCTCCAATGAGTGGCTCAATAACCAGCTGAAAGGGATAATTATAAGGTCCAATAATTAAGACAGTACCTTTAGGCTCATGAATGATATAAGAGGATGTTTGAAGCAAATACCAAGGTGTTTTCACACGTTTAGGCTTCATCCACTTTTTGAGATGTTTCATGTGATCGCTTAGCGATCGAAGACAAAAACCAATCTCTGTGGAATAGGCTTCAAAAGTCGTTTTGTTGAGATCTTGTTTAAGTGCATATAAAAGATCACTTTCATAATCTTTAATCAATTGATAAAGTTTTTTCAGTTGTAGATATCGAAATGGATAAGACTTGGTTTGTTGTGTTAGAAAGAATGTTTTTTGAGCTTGAAATATATTTTCTATCATAGGATCACCTTGTATCAATTATAGCACGAATGAGCTTATGATTCATCTTGATACATGTTATAATAAAAGTGGTGATAATCTATGCAAAAAGTCATTGTAATTGGTGGTGGAGCAAGTGGTTTGATGGCTGCACTGTCCGCAAAAGAACAAAAAGCTGACGTACTCATTCTTGAAAGAAACCATCGTTTGGGAAAGAAAATACTCGCGACAGGAAACGGTCGCTGCAATTTTACCAATGTTGATGCAACCCCTCATCATTACAACCATCCCTTTTTTGTTAAACCGGTTTTTGAGCAGATGAGTCCCAAAAAAACGCTGCAATTTTTTGAATCTTTAGGTATTGTTCCTAAAATTGAAGAAGCGGGTAAAGCCTATCCATTATCTGAACAAGCATCTTCAATTGTCGATGTATTGACACATGAAATAACGGTAAAGAACATCCCTGTCATCTACGATGCTAAGGTTACAAGTCTAACAAAAAACGATCTTTTTCATATAAAACTAGAGGATGGTAGATCCTTTGAATCAGAGTGCATCGTTCTTGCTACTGGAGGTATGGCACTTCCCAAAAGTGGGAGTGATGGCATCGGTTATCAGTTATCAGCAGCTCTTGGACATGAGATAACACCCATTTTTCCTGCACTTGTTAAACTTGAACTCGATAGTCCCTATCTTAAAGCACTCGATGGGACAAAGTTTCCTGGACAGGTAGAACTCATCTATCAAAATGAGTCGATACAAACTGAATTTGGAGATGTCCTTTTCACAAAATTTGGTATCAGTGGACCAACGATCTTGCAGATAAGTCGACAAGCTAACCAACTTATGCAAGAAGGTAAAACATTGTGGATCAAAGTGGTTTTAGTCAATGGACCAACACCTCAGGAACTCCATAAACGATTTAGACAACTAAAAGATAAGACCGTAGAGATGAGTCTCATTGGTCTCATCAATAAAAGACTTATTCATCCACTACTAAAATACGCTTCAATCAATCCAAACGTATATATGAGTAATCTTGATAAAGATAAATACAATGAGCTTATGAAACTCCTCTTTGATTGGCGATTCAAAGTGATCGGTTCTAAAGATTTTGATGATGCACAGGTGACCGCAGGTGGTATTGATATCCAATCGGTGAATCCTCAAACACTTGAATCGAAAAAGATTCCTGGACTCTTTTTCTCAGGTGAAATTTTAGATATCGATGGACTTTGTGGTGGTTATAATTTACAATGGGCATGGTCAAGTGGTTATGTTAGCGGGAAATATGCAGCTAGATAAGTAACAATCGCTTATAAAAAAGGCCAATTAGGTCTTTTTTAATCAAACAGACACCTAAGAGGTAGACATGAAACTGAAGACATTTTTATTACTTTTAATCATTTACATCACGTTTATTGCACTCGGTTTACCCGATGCACTTTTAGGATCAGCATGGAATCTCATCCGTTTTGATTTAAACACTTCGCTAGAAACCTTAGGATTAATGACGATTATAGTCTATATTATGTCGATTCTATCAACATTTAATGCACCACGTTTGATGCGCAAATTTGAAACAAAATATATCACTGGACTGAGTGTTTTATTTACTGGTCTTGCACTGATTGGCATTAGCTTTGTTACATCATTTTATCAGATGCTCTTTTTTGCTATTCCCTTAGGAATAGGAGCTGGAGCAATCGATGTATCTCTCAACCATTATTTAGCAAGCAACTATGAAGCTAAACATATGAGTTACCTTCATTCATTTTATGGTATTGGTGTGACACTTGGACCAACAATTATGGCGTATACACTCAATCAAAACGAGTGGCGTTTAGGCTATATTATCGTCGGTGCATTATTGATTTTAATCGCCATTTTTATTGCAAGTTCATTTAAACTATGGCGAAAAGAAAACCACGACGAAAGACAACAAACACATCAAAAAATAACGGTTAAAGATATCCTTAAGACAAAAGGAGCACTCTTTAGTATTCTTATCTTTTTGATCTATGTTCATATCGAATCACTGGGTGGTGTTTGGATTGCAAGTTATTTTTTCATTGAAAAAGACGTAAGTTACGCAGTAGCTGCACTCTTTACCACAACCTTTTATCTTGCTCTGACCATCGGAAGATTACTCAGTGGCATGTTATCAAGCAGATTTAAACCTAACCACCTGATACATTATGGACAAATACTCATGCTTATTTCAGGTTTATTGATGTGGTTCGAATTTTCCACGATTTATATCTACTTTATGATTGTCTTTCTTCTAGGTCTTGGTGCAGGTCCGATCTATCCCAATATGATGTATATGAATGCCTTGGTTTTTGAAAAGCATAAACTGAGTAAAATCATCAGTCTTCAAATGGCAATCGGTTATATGGGATTTGGTATTTTAACACCTCTTGCAGGCTTATTCTTTGGAAATGTTTCAATTGCTTATTATCCTCTATTTATCGGTGTGATGACACTTATCCTCATCACGATAACCTTCATCTACAGAAAACAGACGATTCATCAATAAAAAAGGGCAAAATTTTGCCCTTTTATTCTATCGGTTCTAAATTACTTAAGTGTATTAAATACTTTTTCTTGTTAGCATCTTGGATGAGTGCAGCATATCCTTTGTAGATGTAGAGTATGTCGACATGAAGATGA
>JAVEVJ010000063.1:0-3960 GCA_034005105.1 Acholeplasmataceae bacterium
AAACCTTTTCAAGATAGCTATTCGATCCACTTTCTTTTTGATACCGAATACCGAGTGACCATTCACCGATGATAACGGGAACAAATGTTTGAATTTTTTGAATCATGGGTATACGTTCATCTAAGATGAGACGCAAGTGATCTTCAAAGGGGAGTTCACTTTGTTTCTTATCAAAACAGTGATAAAGATGAAGATCAAAGGCAATTTGCTTCATATGATTTTTGATAAAAAATGGTTTCCAAGATTCATCTAATGGTCGAAACGCATCGTGAAACACGATGAGCTTGTCGGTATGCTTTCTGATACGCTGATAAGCTCTTAAGTAAAAATCTTGGATGATTTTCATATCAATCGATGAAAAGGGTTCATTTAAGACTTCAATACCCATAAACGATGGGTAATGCATGAAAGTTGTTACAATCTTCTCGAGTTTATCGATCGTTAAATCGATGTTTCGATCAAAAAGATGCCATGTCATCACACCTTCGATTCCTCCGTTATCAAATCCGTTTTGACAACCCGGAGCGGTATGCAAATCGAGTAAGACATCGAGTCCCACTTCAGATGCCCATTTCATGGCTTGATGAATATAGGGCGTTGAACTGATGTAGGGATGTTCTCCTTCAAACCACCAGGGGATAGGTAGGCGAACCGAATTGATACCCATGGTCTTTAGATAGACCATATCCTCTTTAGTTATAAAGGTATGCCAATGCTTTTCTAGATGTTCTTTTGCTTGACTGTTTTGTTCAACAAAACCTGTTTCATCTCTTGAATTAATGTCTTTAAATAGGGAAGGTTTCATCCATGATTCTAAGACAAACCAACCTCCAAGATTAACACCTTTTATCATAGTTCCTCCAATAAAAAAGGATAGTAGACCTATCCTCTTTTTCCTTGATATCCTCTACCATATAATAGTGTAAACGATTTCATCTTTTTAATCAAGTTTTGATTTAACTCTTCTTTTAGAACACGCCATCTCCAGTTGTTACCGGTAGTCGATGGGATATTCATACGTGCTTCTTTCCCAAGGGAAAGCCAGTCCTGCATGGGTACAATCGCAGTATCTGCAACACAGGCTAAGGTTGCTTTAATGAGGCTATCCACAGGGTTACCTGTTTGATGATTGATATAAGCTAAGCAGTAAGACAAATCCTTTTTAGGTAAACCTTTAAACCATTGTGCGGTTGTCTCATTGTCGTGTGTTCCTGTATAAGCGATTATATTTCTTTCATAGAGATGAGGTAAATAATCACTTTCTTCTCTGGAATCAAAAGCAAACTGCAGTAACTTCATGCCAGGAAAACCTGTTTGTTGTAAAAGTTTTCTCACATCATCAGTGATGACACCTAAATCTTCAGCAATGATATTGACATCACCAAGTATTTCTTTAATCACATTGAATAAGTCAATACCTGGTCCCTTTTTCCATTGACCATGAATGGCATGAAGGTGTCCATAGGGGATTGCAAAAAAGTTTTGAAAACCGATGAAGTGATCGATACGGATCATATCAAACTGTTCCATCGATGCCTTAACCCTTTCAATCCACCACTTGTAGTCGTGTTGTTTTAAGTAGTTCCAGTCGTATAGAGGATTTCCCCAAAGCTGTCCTTCGACTGAAAAGTGATCGGGTGGAACACCAGCTACCTCGATGGGCATCCGCTTTTCATCCAAATGAAAATACTTAGGGTTTGCCCAAACATCAGCTGAGTCATAGGAGACATAAATCGGCATATCTCCAATGAGCTTAATACCCTTATCGTTTGCATATTTCTTCAGTGCATGATACTGCTTGAAAGCTTTATATTGGACAAACATGAAGAAGTTAATTTCTTCATTCATTTGAACTTTATACGTATCTAAAACGTCTTGATCACGATATCTCAGCCCATCTTCCCATGATTCCCATGAAGCACCCTGGTGATGTTTTTTGAGTGCCATGAAAAGGGCATAATCATTTAACCAAAACTTTTCTTGATGAATAAAGTTAAGGTAATCACTATCGTTTTGATCAAAGCGATGGAAAGCTTTCTTTAAGATATCAAAGCGATGTTCGTAAAGGTCTAGATAATCGACATAGCGATGATCTTTTGGAACCATCGTGATATCACTTTTTTTAAGTAATCCTTCTTTGACCAAAAGGTCTAAATCGATAAAGTAGGGATTATTCGCGAAAGCTGAAAATGTTTGATACGGAGAATCACCAAACGAAGTTGGACCCAGTGGTAAAATTTGCCAATAAGTTTGCTCAGCCTGATAGAGTAAATCGATGAATTTGTATGCTGCTTTACCAAAGGTACCAACACCATATGGACTGGGCAGACTTGAAATATGAAGCAAAACACCACTTCGTCTCATAGTATCTCCTTTACCTCAAGTGCGATGGATTCATAAGGTCTCAAATAGAGTTTGTGATCCTTCAATTTTACATGAGGGTAATTTGTAATGAGTTGATCTATAATGTCATAGTTAGATACATCATAGATTGTTTTTTTATCTTTAAATGAATTGATAACTAACACCATCTGATTACCATAAATACGTCTGTAAACATAGAGATCATCATCGGTGGTATCTATCATTTCATACGTTCCCCATGTAATGATATCATGATACTTGGATGTTCGTCTAAGTTCGATCAGTTTTTTATAGTGATGCCATAAAGATTGACTATTTTTCACATGATTTTCCACATTTATCTTGCGATAATTGGGGTTCACGAGACAGATGGGTTCTACGGTTGAAAATCCTGCATAGGGACGATCGTTCCACTGCATAGCAGTTCTCGCATTATCTCTTGATCTTAAAGCTGCTTTCTTAAGTGCTAAGACAGGATCATCCGGTTCCTTTTCAAGATGGTAACGATAGTTTGCAACGGATGAGACATCATCAAACTGACTGACATCTTCAAAGGGGAAATTGGTCATACCAATCTCTTCACCCTGGTAGATAAAAGGTGTTCCTCTCATCAAATAAAGCGCAGTAGCAAGCATTTTTCCTGACTTTTCAGGATAACGATAACTGCCGTATTGACTCATTAATCTCGGTTGATCATGATTGAGCCAGTTTAAGGGAAGCCAACCGATTTCTTGAAAAGCTTCTTGCCAACTTGAAAAAACTTTTTTAAGGGTTTTGACATCTGTTTTAAGCTTTTTGGGTTGTGTGACTTCATGGAGGTTATTACACCAATTATGATCGAAATTGAAGACCATTGAAAGCTCTTTTGAATCAAATGCACTGTAGGCAATACCAGATGCAATAGATGCAGATCCTCCCACTTCACCGATAGCTAAGGAATCATATTTGGCGAACACTTCTTGATGTAATAGTTTTAAGTAATCATGCACTTTGGGCAGATTCGAAAACTTAAACCAATCGAGTGGGTATTTCTCATCGGATGTGGTGATTGCGTCTTCAAAAGGAGCACGATCCAAATGAGATACTGCATCGATTCGAAAACCATCGATACCGTAATCTAACCATGTCTTTGCAATCGATATCATCTCTTGTTGAACCTGTTTGTTCTTCCAATTTAAATCTGGCATTTTATTTGAAAATATCTTCATGTAATAACTATTTGAGAGCTCATCAAACTGCCATGCACTTCCACCAAAAAAGGACCCCCAATTGGTTGGCTCAACACGTATTCCATCCTTAATTTTTCCTTCATGCCAAATATAGTAATCACGATACGGATTATCTTTCGATTTTCTTGATTCGATAAACCAGGGATGTTCATCCGATGTGTGGTTGAGTACGAGGTCTAAAACAATTTTAATCTTTCGATCATGACATGCTTTGATCAGATCAAATACATCTTCCATCGCACCAAAGGATGGATAGACATCAAAGAAGTTTTTAACATCATAACCGTTGTCATCCATCGGTGAATCATAAAAGGGGCAAATCCAAATCAGATTGATTCCGAGTTCCTCTAAATAATCCAATTTTTCA
>JAVEVJ010000063.1:4060-6208 GCA_034005105.1 Acholeplasmataceae bacterium
ACCAAAGGATGGATAGACATCAAAGAAGTTTTTAACATCATAACCGTTGTCATCCATCGGTGAATCATAAAAGGGGCAAATCCAAATCAGATTGATTCCGAGTTCCTCTAAATAATCCAATTTTTCAATAATACCTCTTAGATCACCAAATCCGTCATGATTGCTGTCATAAAAGCTTTTGGGATAGATTTGATAGCCTACGCTTTCCATCCACCATTTGCGATCCATACATACACACCTCTACCCAATCATTGTATCATACATGATACAGCAAGCTCATAATGTGAGCGGTTTCATAATGTAGGCAAACGTTTTTACATGCTATAATTGGTGCAGGTGATTTTATGAACAAGTTTCACTTCTGGCATCGTCCAAAATCTGAATATGCTTATGCTTATGATGATAAGACCCTTCATCTTAAACTGGTGATGAAAGAATTACCAAAAGGTGATGTTTTTGTCGTCTATGGTGATCCCTTTGAGTGGGTTAAAGGACACGACATATCAACTTGGGTTAATGATAGAGAAAAGATGGAACTCCGTTATGTATTTAATGACACCTATGTCTATTTTGCATCATTAAAACCTAAGTATTTACGCATGAAATATCAATTTATTATCATGGATGAAAATACCATCTATCACTATGGATCACGTGGTGTAGCTATAGAAGATACGGTGCTTATTCATGATTTAAGCAACTGTTTTAATTTCCCATATCTCAGCAAAGAAGACATTCATCAGATTCCAGTGTGGGCAAAAGATCGCATCTGGTACCAGATCTTTGTGGATCGTTTTAATTGCTATGATCAAGTGATTGATCCAAAGACACCTGCGCTTAATCATCTGCATCTCGGAGGTAACCTAAGAGGTATTACACAAAAACTTAATGATCTTGTGGAACTCGGCATCAATGGTATCTATTTGACACCTATCTTTGAATCTCCATCAGCACATAAATATGATACAACCAATTATTTTAAAATCGATCCTCATTTCGGTATCGAAGAGGACTTAAAAGAGTTAGTTGAAAAAGCACATCAAAGAGATATCAAAGTGATGTTAGATGGTGTATTTAATCACGCAGGATTTTTTCATCCATATTTCCAAGATGTCATCAAAAAGGGGCAAAGTAGCCCTTATCAATCCTGTTTTCATATTCATGAATTTCCGGTAATCAATTTCCCGTTAAATGAACAAGGAAAACCTGTTAATTACAAGGGGATTCCTCTGCGCTATCAGACGTTCTCGTTTCAACCCTATATGCCTAAATGGAATACGGAAAGTAAACTGACACAAGATTACTTGCTGAAAGTCGTTTCCTATTGGATCAAAGCTTGTGATATCGATGGGTGGAGACTTGATGTATCCAATGAGATCTCACACACTTTCTTACGCAAAATCAAAGAGGTGGCTAAAAATATAAAACCTGATGTCTTTATTCTGGGTGAAAACTGGGATCAGGGAACGCCATGGCTTATGGGAGATCAAATAGATAGCGTCATGAATTATGAATCAAGTTTTGATATCTGGGATTATCTGACCTATCAAATCGATGGCAAAACGCTAACCAATCAGATCATCCAATTGGAATCTCAGACACAAGAAGATGTACTTGATGTCATGTTCAATCTGATTGGTAGTCACGATACCATGCGTCTATCCCATAGGTTAAATCATGATATTAAGCGTATTCAGCAGGCATTTCTCCTTCTTTTCTTGCTAAAGGGTACACCGATGATCTATTATGGTGATGAAATAGGTCTAGAAGGTTCTGATGATCCCGATAATCGCAGAATGATGGATTGGGATACATCACATTGGAAGATGGATATCTACCAATTTGTCAAACGCTTAATAAAAATTAAGAAAACTTACCATGAACTCTTTTTAGCTGATTTAACACTGATTTCAAGTGAACCATTGATCTGGATGAAACAAACGGATAATGAGCAAATGATCATCATCCTTAATCAAAATAAGGAAAAGGTTTATCAGATTCCTAAGAAACTTGAAGGTAGATACATCCATTTGATAGATGATAAGATTATGTCATTTCATGATACAATCGAATTAGAGATAAATGCAATCTATCTCTTACATAAGGAGGTATCTCATGAAACCAACCATTCGTGATGTTGCAAAAAAA
>JAVEVJ010000064.1:0-6193 GCA_034005105.1 Acholeplasmataceae bacterium
TTATGAGACAACAAGAAGTGAGCTACGATGGATTTAATATCAATCATCCCATCGTTATGAATGATCAACCTACAGGATAAATTTAAAAAGCAAACACTCCAACTTGAGTATTTGCTTTTTTTATTTTATACGATTAAAACTTTCTTTTTCTTGAGTATCCAGTAGATTGCAAATCCAACACCACCAAGACCGACAACTGATCCTCCCGTGATTGCTAGGATAACTGGAGTTGCGTTGTAATCACCAATCGTTAGATCGCGATAGAACACATATGTTGTATGTGGTGCTAACTTAATCCGTGATCCACCTTCATGTGTGCTGATGGCTTCATCAGATAGTTGATCTTGATTACCGACCATGACCCAACCTCCACCTGTTGGAAGTTTGATGCGTTTAGATTTTTCGTTCGCATGGTGGATGATGAGCACTTCATCATAGGCATCATCTGTATCACCACTGGTTAATGTATAAGCGATTACCCCGGTGACATCTGTATAAACAAATTGGAGATTATCGATAATATCTTCTGCAGTTGTCATACGGAGAGCTGGATGATTTTTTCTAAACGCGATTAAATCTTTATAATAGCTAAAGACATTCATTTCAGTTTCTCGTGCTTTATAATCCCATCTGAGTTGGTTCACAGAATCAGGTGATTCATAACTATTATGGTCAAATCCCTTACCAGAAGCAGCTGGTTTGGAACGCATGAATTCATCACCCGCATGAAGAAATGATATGCCTTGTGAGAGAAGAACAATGGCGTTTGCTTGTTTCATCAGTGCGGGAATAATCGAAAGATCTCCGTTTTCTTCAAGCGTCTGATAAAGCTTATCATAGAGTGTATTATTATCGTGTGCGGTTACGTAGTTAAGCGTTTTTGTCGGTTCAGTATGCCAAATCTTCATGTTGGATAGCGATGAACCACTGACATCAGGATGATTAACTCCTCCAGCAATACCATAACGTACACGGTTTATCAATGTGGTGGTGAAATTGCCTTGAATGAATCCTCCTTCAGCACGTGCGAAGACAGAACCTTTAACACCATCTCTTAAATCATCATTAAATGCACCAACACCATCGATTAAGTAAAGATTTGCTTTTCCAGCTTGGTCTTCCTTTGGAAGTGGAGAAGTTCCTCCCATCCAAGGTTCACCGTATATCATAATACTTGGATCAATAGCATGTAGACGGGTTGCGATTTCCTGCATGGTTTCAACATCATGAAGTGCCATTAAATCAAAACGGAAGCCTGATAGATTATATTCAGTTGCCCAAAACTCTAAGGATTCAATCATAAACTTACGCATCATGGAGCGTTCAGATGCTGTTTCATTACCCGTTCCAGAACCATTTGAGAAGGCACCACTATCTGTTTTGCGGTGATAATAACCAGGAACAATCAAATTAAAGTTTGAATCTGCTGTGAGTCCTGTATGATTATAAACAACATCCATATTGATACGAATATCGGCTTCATGAAATGCTTCAACGACCTGTTTCATTTCAATAACACGTGTCAAGCCATCGTATGGATTAGCGGAGTAAGTTCCCTCTAAAACGTTGAAATTAAGTGGCATGTAACCCCAATTAAACGTGTTGTACTCTTCATCATCTAAACGTGACTCATCGACAACACCATAATCAAAGAAGGGAAGAAGTTGAACATGAGTCACACCGAGTTCAACGATATGATCAAATCCTGTTGTTACGCTTTGATATGATGTATTCTTCTCAACAAGACCTAAGTATTTTCCACGATTAGCTTCTGTACCTGTCCAACTGGAGTGAGTTGTTAAATCTCTAACATGTAATTCATAAATGATGGCATCTGTCGAACTTTCTATGGTATCAGGACGACTGTTGTATTCAAAGCCTTCTGGATTGATTTCATCAAAATCAACAACAAGACCACGAACACCATTCACACCTGCACTCTTTGCGTAGGGATCGATGACTTCATGGGTTGCTGTACCATTGGTGACACTATATGTATAATAAACATTATGTAGGGATTGATTGACCTCAACGTAATAGGTACCCTGATCGTCTTTAACCATTGGAATCGTTTGATATGGAGTATCTGATCCACCATATTTCGCAGGTGTACCCGATGTGTAAAGATTGAGTGTAACTGCATTTGATACAGGTGCCCATAATCTAAAAGTCGTCTTTCCACCTTCAACAATGGCACCGAGATCATCACCTTCATAACTGAAAGCTTGTTCAAATTCATCCGAATCATAAATACCATCATAGGTAACGATATAATCATTGACGCTCTCATCACCAAATGTAGATTCGATTCGGTAGGTCTTAGAGAAATCAACATCATGATCTAGGACAACGTAACCGTTAATGCCATCGATCGATTTTTCTGTCAGTGTCACTTCAATATCATCTTCATATACCTTGATATCATCAGCAGAAAGTTGTTCGGTTGCGATAAAGAAAATGCGATTGAGTTGATTGAAATAAGCGACTTTAAACTTAGGACTCTTGTCCGGTCCATCTGGATCATCCATACCATAACCAATGCGCGTATCTCCTTCAACAAGATATATGTGAAGTTCAGAAGAGGTATGATCTTCTGGGATGGTAATGAACCTGTCATTATCAATATCCTTTTCTGCCCACTCATTGAGTCGAATGATAAAACCGAGTTCTTCGGTGTCACTTAAACCTTCCTCGAGGGTGATTTTAGTTACCACACCACCATAGTTAAAAATGGTAGCGGTATCATCTTCACTAAAAGTGTAGCTCACCCCATCTTGTGAAACCGGTTTGCTCTGCCAGACCCAGAGATTCCACCCCGTGTAGTCACCTTGATAGCGGTAATAATGGATATAGACATCGGTGATGCTAGCCGCCTTAATTGTCAGTTGAAATAAAAGTGCAAATAATGGCACCATTAAAACAAAAATCAACGATTTTTTAATCATATTTATCTCCTCTTTAACCTCTATTTTGCTCATAAACGAGCACTTTAACATCAGTTTTGATAAAGGTATCTAAATCGCTTACATCATACTATAAAACCATGAAAAAGTAAACAGTTCAACACGACCGTAAACGCTTGCATAAAACAGGCTTCAATGGTAGAATGTATGCACAGTTTCATGAAATGAAGGAGAGGAAATCATGAATAAAAAAATCTTATTACTATTTTTGGCCATCGCGTTCGGTGTTGTGCTCATCGGATGTAAAAAGGCTGCACCTTTGACGATCTGGGTTGGTACAGAATCTGTGGAATTCTACCAAGAAGTCATGGATGAATATGTAGCACAATATGAAGAAGATAATGGTGAAGAGTTTCCACACACCATTTTGGTAAAAGGTGCTGATACAGGTTCAGCAGCAGCTACGTATCTCGAGGATACAGAAGCAGGTCCAGATATTTTCACTGTTGCACATGACAATTTAGGTAAACTGATTGCAGGTTCCAGTTCGATTGCTCCTGTAACAGATCCAGATTTACTTGCACAGATTGAAAACGATAATCCTTCCACATTCCTAGATGTTATCAAAGGAACAGTGGGTGGAGAAACCTACACATTTGGTATTCCTTACATCGCACAATCACTCGTGCTCATGTATAACAAGGACTATATTACTGTAGAAGAAGCTCAGACCTGGGAAGGTATTTTAGCAGCAGCTAAAAGAGCAAACAAACAAGCTCTATCCTTAACAGGTACGGATGGATTTAACAATTCATTCCTTTTATTGGCAACTGAAGCAGAAACAGGTACGTCCAGTCTTAAGTTATATGAGGGTGGCGATATCAACGAAAACTTTGCTAGTGGCGATGATATGGTTGCTGTTATGAAATGGGGACAACGTTTCTTCACCGATCCGAATGGACCTAAACGTCCAACCGATTCTGGATGGCAAATCGAATTAAAAGATGAGATCTCTATTTCTGTTATCTCTGGTGCATGGCATTTCAATGCGGCTTCATCAGCACTAGGAAGCAAATTAGGCGTTGTTAAGTTACCAACATTTACGATTACTGAAGCAGATGCATATGGCACTGTTGAAGCGGGTACTGTATTCCAATCAGGTACATTTGCTGATGCGAAGATGTTTGTTATGAAGAAGAACAGTAAGTATCAAGAATTCCTTCAAGACATTGTGATGTTCTTATCCAGCAAAGAAATCCAGGAAAGATCATACAATGAAGAACAAAACTTACCAGCTTATAAGAATGCAGCAGAAGAGTTCGAATCCATGTCAGGTACAACACTTGAAGCACAATTAGCTTCTGCACAAATTGAGATGTTTGAACATGGTCTTCCACAACCCTTTGGTTTGGATAATCGTTTCAATTTCTATTACTATTCAAAAGGTGGTCCTGATTTAATCCTTGAAATTCTTGAAAACAAGAGTGGAACAGAAACAGGTATGTTCACCACACATGCTGCCATTAAGGCACAACTTGAAATGATTGAAAACATTTGGAAAACTGGCGAAAAAGAATAGTTTTTAGAATATTGATATTGAGGAGGATCACATGAATGATCAACATGCTTTAAAAAAGCAGTCCGTAATTCAGCATATCTTTTCCTCCATCTTGAATGCATTTAAACGTTTTGGCTACGGTATCTACCGTGGCCTTAAACGCTTTGTTTTAGGTGTGAAGAGAAGATCTATTGAATTCGCAAAACGTTTTGTAGATAGCAGTATTTTCACCAAAGTATCTCATTTTATCATGGGATTCGGGCAGCTTGCACGCACACAGATAACAAAAGGTATCATGTATTTCATAATTCAAGCAGGGTTCTTGTTTCTTATGATCACGTCTCCAACAGTCAATGACACACCAATAGGATTTAAAGCGATCATCAATTTCATAACGTTGGGTACTGAAGAAGGAGATATCTTCAATCCAACGGATAATTCGATGTTGATGATGCTCTTTGGTGTTGTGACACTTGGAATTATTGGAATCTTTTTTGCATCGTATCTATCCAATATTCGAAGTTCATACAACAATGACTTAAGAATTCGTGAAAAGAAGCACATTCTTTCCTTCAAGGAAGACCTTGCTGAACTTTTAGATAGCAGATTTCACATCACGATGTTAACACCTGCCATCTTAGGTATTACGGTATTCACGATTTTACCAACCCTCTTTATGATCTTGATTGCATTTACGAACTTTGATGCTCAACATCCTGCTGGTCAAGTTCTCTTCGACTGGGTGGGATTTGAAAACTTTAAAAGTGTTTTTACAGGTCAAGGTGAAGTTGCTGTACGCTTTTTCCCAGTGCTAACTTGGACACTTGTTTGGGCATTTTTCGCAACATTTTCAAATTATATAGCAGGTATATTACTAGCATTACTGATTAATCGTCGCACGATTAAAATGAAAAAACTATGGCGCACCGTCTTTATTATGACGATTGCGATTCCACAGTTTATTTCACTACTTGCTGTAAGAAGCATATTATCTGAGTATGGACCTGTCAATGATTTATTGATGACCTTTGGTTTGACCAATTCACCGATATCTTTTTTAGGTACAGCAAATAATCCGATGACAGCGCGTGCAACGGTCTTATTCATCAATCTTTGGGTAGGTATTCCCTATACGATGCTGATGACATCTGGTATCTTGATGAATATTCCAACAGATCTCTATGAAGCAGCACAAATAGATGGAGCGACCAAACGTCAAGCATTCTTAAGTATCACCATACCCTATATTATCTTCGTAACAACACCTTATTTGATCACATCCTTTGTAGGAAATATCACAAGTTTTAACATCATCTATTTGTTAACGGGTGGTGGACCTACGGTCGGTGGCGGTTATAAAGCAGGATCAACCGATTTACTGGTCACATGGCTCTACAAACTGACCATCGATGAAAATGAGTATAATATGGGTTCTGTTATTGGTATCTTTACATTCTTAATCACAGCAACTGGTACACTCTTATCGTATCGAAAGAGTAAAGCATACAAAGAAGAGGAGGCTTTCCAATGAGAAATCAAGATGCAAAACCAAAGTATAAAAGTGTTAAGCGTCAGGAAAAGATTTCAACCATCTCTGGCTATGTCACATTGGTTATCATGTCAATCATTTGGCTCTATCCTGTTCTTTGGATTGTCTTAAGTGCCTTTCGAACAGAAAGAAATGACCAAGGTCAACTGATTGGTATTGTTGTATCGAACTATTTTCCAAGAG
>JAVEVJ010000065.1:0-6160 GCA_034005105.1 Acholeplasmataceae bacterium
AACGATTGGGGCGTTCGCTCTTTACTCCCTTTGGTCTTCCCATCATAAATCCTCCCTTCAAATCTATTTAAACATGAAAAAAGATGCTAGTGACTTTTTATATGTCTACTAACATCTTATCATTTCACGATGTGGTCTTTTTCTTTAGATTGGTTTGATGCATTCTTCAGATTCATTGGTCGCTGTATTGACGAGTTTTGATACCTTGTAGGCCTTCATAGCTTGAGGTTGATAGGGTTTAAGCAGTTTGGATAAGGCAAATAAATCATTATTTTTAGGATTCAACCACTCCCTACGGGATGTTTCATCAAGTATCACCGGCATACGGTCGTGAATATCCTTCATTAAATCATTGGACTCGGTTGTGATAATGGTGCATGTGTAAAGTTTTGTTCCATCTGACTTCTGAAAGGAGCTCCACAATCCTGCCATTTCAAAGATATGATCATCCTTCATGAGTATCCGCATGGGCTGCTTGTTTGTTCCTTCCTTTTTCCATTCATAGAAACTATCTGCTAAAATAACACAACGTTTTGAAGAAAATGAAGGTAAGAAGGAAGGTTTTGTATGAAGTGTTTCTGCTTTTGCATTAATCATGGAAAATCCCATTTTTTCATCTTTAGCAAATGAAGGAACGAAACCCCACTTAAGAAGACCTACACGATGTTTTTGTCCATCATGGATCACAGTGATAATATCTTGACCCGGTGCAACATTAAATCTCGGTAATTGAAACTCAGTCTTTAATTCGGTTATTTCATAGTTTTCTTCGAGATAGACACGCAGATCTTCAAGATCTACGGTGATAGTAAAACGACCACACATAGTTATTCCTCCTTAAATCGTTCCCAGAAAGAATTGAGAACACCGCCTAAATCTTTGGGCTTTTTGACAACTTCATAATGTCTCCATTCGGGTGGGAACAAGTTTTGATACGTACGCGTTGTAAAACGATCATCGATTAAGATAGCTACACCATAATCAAGATCACGTCTAATCACACGACCAACTGCTTGAATGACTTTATTCATTCCAGGATAGGTATAAGCATAATCAAAACCTTTACCGAGTGACTGATCATAATATGTTTTTAGTTGATTGTTCGCTTCATTGATCATAGGCATTCCCACACCTACAATGATCACTCCAGATAACATATCACCGACATAATCAATACCTTCAGCAAACATGCCACCCATCACAAAAAACGCAAGCTGGGTTCTTTCAGTATCTTCCTTAAAACGCTCAATCATAAGATCCCTTAGATGAGGTTCCATATCACGCGTTTGGATGATCAGATCAACATCGATGCCTTCGGGTAGTGAGTCGATGATTTGATACATATATTGATAAGAGGGAAAAAATGCAATATAGTTACCCTTTTTAGCTTTGATAACTTCCATAATCGTATCGATAACATGATGTTTCGATGAATCTCGTTGAAGATATCTCGTGTTGATTTGATTCATAACGATCACCTTAAGTCTTGACGGATCAAAAGGTGATCTAATCTTGAGTGTTTCACCATATCCTGAGGCAATGAGTTCTTTGTAGTAATCGATGGGATAAAGGGTTGCAGAAAACAGGGTAGTACCATACGCTTTATTCTTGATGGTGTCATAGATAAATTCACTCGCATCGAGACATCTCAAGGTGACACTGATATCTGCTTCATCCAAGCGTTCAACATTGGTTAGATACGTATCATTATAGTAGTCATGGATAATACTGAAACTGAGCAGTTGAAGATAGACTTCCATCACATCTGTTTTTCTTGGATATTTAGGCATTTCTTTAAGCGCATTTTCGATCTTCTTCATCACATAGTGAACCGCTTCTAAAAACGCTGAAGGTAAAACTTCCATGGATAGAAATGATTTTACATCAAGTTGCTCATTAAACAGATCAAACTGATCGAGTAATTTTTTAATGGGTTGTCGTATGGATGGCTTTAATTTGGATGCAGCACGTCTTAGTTTTATCAAATCGGATCGAATCAAGGTTGCTGAATACATATCTCTGGAGCGAGAGATCATGTTGTGTGCTTCATCGACCAAGATCAATGGTTTAAATGTTGATTCATCAAAATAGCGAATGAGATGAATTCTTGGATCAAAAGCATAATTATAATCACAAATGATCACATCAACAAAATAGGAGACATACAAGCTGAATTCAAAAGGACAAACCTGATGTTTTCTTGCATAGGTTTCAACAACCTGTCGTGTCATCAAGGTTTCATGTTCAAAAATATCTTGCATCGCTGTCGTTAGACGATCAAAGAATCCTCTAGCAAACGGACACTTATCAGGATCACATTCCCTTTTTTCTAAAAAACAGGTTACATCTTTAGAGGTTATTTCTAAAGTCTTGGTTTCAAGACCTGCTTCATGTAAAATATCCATCGTATCTAAAGCTATCTTTTTACCTTGAGTCTTCGCGGATAAATAAAAGATTTTTTGTTGATCATCGGATAATGATTTGAGTGTAGCAAAGAGTGAAGCCATCGTTTTTCCGATACCGGTAGGTGCGATTGAAAAGAGAAGATCTTCATCTTTCATGGTCTGATAGACAGCACGCATCATCTCTTTTTGACCTCTGCGATAAGTATCAAACGGAAAGTAAAGTGTTTCTAATGAATTTCTTTTTCGATCGAGATGGCTATAGAGTTTATCAAGCCAAAGCGTATAGTTTTTAATCGATTCGATAAAGAAAGGTTCAAGCACATCCACATCAAAGAAGTATTCAAAGTGTCTCATCTGATAGTCAGATAACTGGATATAGGTAATCCGTCCCTGAATATCATCTAGATGTTGCGTTTTGAGATACATATAAGCATACATTTTTAGTTGAGATAAATGCTCTTGATTCACCTCAAAGGTATCACTAAAAATAGAAAATCTTGTTGACTTAATTTCCTCAATCCACAACGCATCATCAACATGAATCAAACCATCCATTCTGCCTTGAAGAATAATATCCAAATCATCTTGCTGGTAGACAAATTGTATGGATACCTCTGCCTGATCATTGAGTTGATATTTACTTTGAACGTATTGATGTGCTTTGGTTCCTTCAACCAGTGAAACGTTTTGAAACCTTTCAGATGAAAGGTCACCACTCGCATATAAAAATGAAACCAGCTCACCAACACCTACTCGGTATGTTCTCATATAGTTCCTCGTTTTCACTTCATATTATACCTTAAATAAGGTGATGATGGGTAAATCAGAAGGCAAAAGCATGAGATATAACACAATAAAAATTCGCAGTTTTAACCAAATTGTCGTATTCTAGAATTAGAGGCTTTTTTATGAAGGGATGATAACCATGAAGCAGCATCAATTAAATCCGGGTCCTTTACTCGATGATCTGGGTGAACTCGTAGAAGCGGGTTATGCGACATCACTTGTCAAAACCTATGATCGCAAGCAGATCAAAGTGAAAGGGATGCGTATCAAAGAGTGGGATTATTACTATATTGGTAACGATAACTATGGGATTGCGTTCACCGTAGCAGATAATAGTTATATGTGGTTAACATCTGTCACCTTTTTTGATTTCATAAAACCCATTGAAACGAGCAAAACAGGAATGGGATGGTTTCCAAATGGTAAGCTCAATCTACCTTCCACATCTACTCAAGGTGATATCCAGTTTGAACGTAAAGATCAAGTGTTTCAATTTATGATTGAAGATGGGAAAAGACATCTTAAAGTTAATATCAATCACTTTCAAAAAGGTGTTAATCTTATAGCTGATATGATCTTAGAACCAACCATCAAGGATACGATGGTGATTGCTACACCGTTTAAGAAGAAAGGACACTTTTACTATAATCAAAAGATTAATCTATTAAAGTCATCGGGATACGTGACCATCGGAGATAATACATATGATTTTAATGACGCGTATGGTGTACTAGATTGGGGACGTGGTGTATGGACGTATAAGAATACGTGGTACTGGTCAAGCATGAGTGCGATCCATCAAGGAAAGCCTATCGGTTTTAACTTGGGCTATGGTTTTGGTGATACAAGTCAAGCAACTGAGAACATGTTCTTTTATGACAATCAGGTCTATAAACTAGATGACATCACATTTGAAATACCCACAGACAACAATAAGCACGATTACTTATCGCCATGGAAAATCACATCCAAAGATAAAAAAGTAGATCTCATATTTCAACCCATCATCGATCGTCATAGTCACACAAATGTTCTTGTGATTGGATCGAATCAACATCAAGTTTTTGGGACATTTAGTGGATCGGTTACTATAGATCAAAAAACGAAGATTGAATTTTCGAATCTCATGGGGTTTGCAGAAAAAGTTATGAATCGTTGGTAATCATTACCAGCACATCAAAATGCATTCGATTTACATTTGGCTTTCATTGGGGAATACCCCACTGCAAAGCCATTTTATTTAATATGAAAATGAAAGCATGATACTACGTATCAAAACCTTCATTTTTTTTAATTAAAGATTATCGTGTTTCATTGTTGAATTAACACTTTAAATGGTTTATAATACACGTAAACCGTTTCGTAAATTGCGTCTCGGATGGGGATAATAATACACACTAAGGAAGAGGGGATTTTTGTATGAATGTTATCAAACGCAATGGTCAGGTCGAGCCTTTTGATTTAAAGAAAATTGCAGCTGCGATGCAGAAAGCATACCGCAGTGTAGGTTTGACATTTACTGATGAGGAATGCCTCAAGCAGGCACAAGAAATAACGAAAGCATATGCTGAAGATCAGGATGTAGCTATCGAAACAATTCAAGACGACGTAGAACTCTACTTGATGAAGAAAAAGTATTATGAAGCTGCACGTTCTTATATCAAATATAGAGAAAAACAAAAGACGGATCGTGATAACCCCTGGAGTGATAACGATGAGCGTCAAGATCTCATTTTGAAGAAGTATTTGATCAATGGTGAAGATAAAAAAGATTTTATCAAGCGCATTGCATTTGGTAAAGCATCACTTGAAAAGATTTTTAGACGCAAGGAAGCCATTTTTGGTGGAAGAAACCTCTATGCTATCGGTCGTGAAGGAAACATCACAGGATCAAACTGTTATGTTGTCCAAGACCCAGAAGACAGTCTAGAAAGCATTTATAAAGTTGATTATCAAATAGCTAGAACCTACTCATATGGTGGGGGACAAGGTATGAATCTATCCAAGATTCGTCCCAAGGGAGCCAAGGTAAATAACTCATCAAGTACGACACCAGGTGTGATGGTTTTTGCTGAAAAGTATTCACATACAACACTTAATACACAACAGGATAATCGTCGTGGTGCTCTCATGCTCGTTTTGAATATTGATCACCCAGATATTATCGACTTTATTACAACCAAATTGGATTTATCTAAAGTGAATGGTGCTAATATATCGATTGCGATCACGGATGCTTTTATGAAGGCAGCTGAAAACGGTGATATGTGGACCATGAAGTTTGAAACACCGTATGAATCTATTGAAAAGAAGATCAATGCTAAGGATTTACTCAAATTAGTTGGTTATGCCGCTCACACCATGGGAGACCCTGGAGTTGTCTTCATCGATCACATGAATGATTATCATTTCTTATCAGAGTATGATGAAGTGAAGTTTACTGCAACCAATCCTTGCGGTGAACAACCCTTGATGCCACATGGATCATGTAATCTAGGAAGCATCAACTTAAACGCATTTGTGAGAAACGCTTTTCAAGAAAATGCAACCTATGATTGGGATCGTTTTGACTTCGTCGTTACAGAAATGATATATGCACTGGATGATCTTTTAACGATGCTTGGTGATCGGCATGCACTTCCAGAACAAAGGGAACATGTCAGACAATTTAGAGAAGTTGGACTCGGTGTGATGGGTTTAGCTGACCTTGCATTGTCAATGAGACTACCCTATGGCAATCAAGAGTTTTTAGAATTTCTAGATAAACTCATGCATCGCATGCTAAATGCTGCCACTAAGGCATCTGCACTTCGTGCAAAAGAACTTGGATCATTTCCTAAATTTGACTATAACAAAATATCTAAGTCAAGTTTCTACAAGACAGGTATTGATCCAGAAACGGATGAACTCGTTAAACAATATGGTATGCGTAATTCCAGATTATTATCGATTGCACCGACAGGATCTAT
>JAVEVJ010000066.1:0-6146 GCA_034005105.1 Acholeplasmataceae bacterium
ACATTGTTCTTCCTTATTATATTGTGAACCAATTATTTGCAGGTTCAAGTTACTATAATGTCTATTACAATCATGATGGCTTATTCGGTATTTACGCTTTACCAGATAGCGAAAGTGATGAATATATCACCATGAAAGATAGCACGTTGAATAACGAAGAATTACCCATCGATTTGTTAATCAATACTTTTCACTCTTTAGCTTTTGTCATGGATCATTTCTATGGTCTTAAGGAGATTATGAGTGTCGATACTTACTTCGATATTCTTTATACCAATCGAAATACGATGTTAAACACCAACGCAAGACAACTCGATTATAATTTAGCCAATTTCTTACTCAAGACGATTGATGAACCTCACACCAGTTATGGTTATCCCTCTTACTTCAATGATCCAACTTGGGCTGGTCCTGAAGTTAACTCACTATCAGCCTATGGTACAAGATTCAACAAATGGTATATGGATGGACTTGTTGCAGTGAACGACCAATTAATAGATCGTTGGGACGAAGATGAAGACATGTGGTTTGGACCTTATACCAATCGACCAAATTATTGGTTTATCAATGATGAAACCGGTGTATTAGCGTTGGATGGATTTGTGACATCCGATATGGAAGAAACAGACACATTTGATGTTAGTGTTGTTGATGAAATGATGATCTCACAAGTTAATTTACTCCCTGCAATTAATGAGGGTAGCAGATTTTATTATTACAACAACAGTACAGACGAAGATCGTTTAGTCGAAATATTGGTGAAAGGTGTTACACCAACCTATATTGAAGATTATCAATTAGCATTGACCAATTTTGGTTTCACGCATGTGATTGAAGAAACAACAAGTCAATCAAAAAAGAACGGTTATTATCAACTGGATATCCCAGCTGATTTGGAAAATGATGCCAGAAGTTACATGGTCCAAATCAGTTATGATGAAACATATGATTTCTTATATGTGGGCATTATGGATAAACTACCTGTTTCCTATCGTTCAACGTGGCCATTTTCAATCAACATCTCAAATCTACTCGATTCAGACAGTGCAATGTATATGGAATTCATGCTACAAGAGATGCTAGAAGAAAAACCAGGCATGATTAACATTATCTTAGATGTATCAGCGAATACAGGTGGTAACGTCGGTGCGCTTTATCGTGTTGTCGGATTTATTACCGATCAACCCTTTGCAGTCAGTGGAATCGATCGTGATACAGGTGGTGCATCAACTTATCATGTACAGATAACAGGAACACCATCATATGCTCACCTCAACTGGGGTTTACTAACCACACCGATGACCTTCTCAGCAGCTAACTCTTTAGCAACAATCTTTAAAGAAAATGCTTTAGGTCCCATCATCGGTGTAAGATCAGGTGGTGGTGCATGTTCAATCACACCGATATTACTTCCAAATGGTACAGCATTCACTATGAGCAGTAACAATATTAATGCTTACAGAACGGGTTCAGGCACAGATGAAGATCCTTATGTATACGTTAATAATGAGTTTGGTATCGTTCCAGACTATCCAATAGCAATCGATCAAATATATGACGGAGCGACACTTTTACAGATTTTTGAATAAAAAATGAAAGATTTTCTGTATTTTCAGTGAAAACGGGTACCTTATATAGAATTATCTTAAGATAGACCCTTCGAAAACGCTTTTATTTTGACAAATTTTGGTCATAGCGTATATTTTTTGGTTTTTCTTTGGTATAATTATACAAAATCAATTATGGAGAAAAGGAGAGAGAAAATGAAATTTCCAAAAAGATTTCTAGTTGTACTCACTTTGGTACTTGCAGGCCTTGTACTCATCGCATGTAAGCCAGGTGAAGAAACAGTTGTAGATGCAAGCCCTGTGTTTGCAGGCGTCGGAGCAGTTACGATTGAACCCTATGATGAGTTCGATCCACTAGCAGGCGTTACCGCAACTGATGCTGAAGACGGTAATTTGACAACTGCAATTAATGTCAAGTCAAATAACCTCGACAACGCTGTCATTGGAACATACGAAATTGTGTATGAAGTCGTCGATAGCGCTGGCAACCGCACAACGGTAACACGTACTGTTAACGTCGCACTTGCAGAAGAAGATTTCCCACTTGCACAATATTTGAGTGGTGTAGACCTATCTAAACTTCCAGGTGAAGAAAAGGCTATTCTATTCGCAGCTGCAGAAAGTTACCTGCTTGAAAATGTTTACGCAGGTGTTCCTCTATATACAAGAGCAACCCAAGTAATCTATTCAGACAGAGTTCAATTATTCAGCCCAGAATATAATGGTGTTATGGGATTTGGTACTGGATTCTCACAACTTTCCGCAGATGACTCTACGGTTAAGATGTTTGGCGATACCAATGGTCAAGCAGGCGAATATACATGGAGAGCTTCATTTAACACAGATCCAACCGGATTAAATCCATGGATGGCTGATGACTCCAATACATCAGATTTCACAACTCATTTTACCGGTGCACTTTATGAATTCTTCTTTGATGAAACAAAGACCGGTTATGAAATTCTTCCAAGCTTAGCTAAGAGCGAACCAATTCCAATTAACCCACAGGTTATCAATGGTAAGACATATGCTAAGATTTGGCAAATTGAAATTCGTGACGATCTTGAATGGAAGTTCCATCCAGATACTGACGTATCAGGACTTCCAGAAGGTTATGAAAAACTCGATGCTGAAGACTATCTGTGGACATGGCAATATGCTTTGACAAACAAATGGTTTAGAGCAAGAACCGGTGGTGGTGATTTCGTAAGCCAAGGTATTAAAGGCGCAGCTGATTTCATCGCAGGTAAGAACACTTGGGCAGATGTCGGTATTCGTATGGCTGAAGGCAAGACCAACACCATCGAACTCGAATATGTCAGTGAAAAGAGCACATTTGAAATCAAGTACGGTTTCGCAGGTGCTGTATTAACCCCAATCAACCAACAATTATTTGAAGAACTTGGTGAAGACTATGGTCTAGATCCTAAATCAGTAGCATCTTCAGGTGTTTACTATTTTGACACATGGACTCCTGGCCAACTCTTATTATTCAAGAAGAACGACAAACATCCTGACAAAGAAATGTATCATTACACGGGCTATCAATATCGTTTCATTGATGGTTCAGACAACATCTTTGCAGAATTTATCGCAGGTAGACTTGAAAGTGCTTCAATTCCAGCTTCTCAAGTTGAAAACTATTTAAACAACCCAGCTGTTAAGACCGCTCCAGATGCAACAACTTGGAGACTGATGATTAACGGATTTGGAACTCCAGATGTTCGCGATGATTATATCGCTGCAAATCCTGGTGTTGGTATTGATGATACTTGGGTACCAGAACCCATTCTATCTTATCTACCTATGAGACAAGCTCTCTACTATGGTTTCGATAGATATTATGCGGCTGTTGACCTTGTTAAACTCTACTTACCAGCACACACATTATTTGCTCCAACATACTTCCTAGATGCTGAATCCGGTCTATCGGTTAGAGGTACTGAAGTTGGTGCAGCCGTTGAAGAAGACTTCGGTGGTGGAACCAATGGTTATGTACCAGATGCTGCAGTTGACCTATTTAAAGAAGCTGTTGCAGCAGCTATTGCTGATGGACATTACACAGCAGGTACAGCAAGTGCTTACACTGTCATTACATTAGATCTATACTGGTCATCAAGTGGTAACACATCAGCACAAATGATGGTTGCTAATCTCATGGAACAGTATGAAGAATTACTCGTTGACGATGTAAACTTTGTTAGACTTGACATTGTTGAACACGACGTAGCATTCCCCAATAACTACTATGATTACATGATGGTTGCTAAGATGGATTTAGGTATCGGTGGTATTCAAGGTTCATTACTTGATGCTCCAAGCTTCCTAGATGTCTTCTCAGATGATAACCGTGGTGGATTCACATTGAACTGGGGTATTGATACCTCTACACCAAACATTCCTGTTGCATATCGTAACCTTGAAGATGAAATGGTCTATGAAAAGTGGAGCTTCAATGCACTTGTTGAAGCATTAACTGGCCGTATCTATATTAAGGATGGTATTGAACAGAAGGCATTTGATACATTTGAAGGTCTCATTGGCGCATACTTAGATATGGGCGGTGAAACTGTAGATGAAATCACAGATGCACCTGTTGTTGGTGAATACAAGTTAAGTATGACATTAGCTGAAGCTGCTACCGCAAAGGGATTTGATTCAATGATAACTAAATTAGTTGTTACTGAATCTGAAAAGACATTCTTATTCATTATTGGTAAGAACGGTAACTCTTATGAACTCTTCAGTCAAGAAGCAATTACTGTTGCTGATTCAGTACAAGCAATCCTTGATGATTATGAAGATGATGACACAACAACTACTGATGACACCGCTGTTGCCGTAGCTGTTTATGAACAAACATTAGCTCTTGAAGCAACAGATTTAGGTGCAACAGCACTCGTTAGTAAGAATGTTGCATACGGCGCTGGTGAAGGTATTGTCGTTGTCATTGCACAACTTGGTACAGTTTACGTTGTTCATGACGAATTTGAATACTATGCAACTGCAGAAGATGCAATTGGTGGTCATTCAGGTTATGCGTCACTTCTCATTGAAGCTGTAGGACCACTCAGTGAAGCCGAAATTGCAGCTAACGAATATCTTGATGGACTCGATCTCACAACATTAGCTCTAATTGTTGAAGAAGTTGAATCACCTGCAGCAGTTACTGAAGTATATGCAGCAAGCTGGGATCCATCAGATCCTTGGGATGATGCATACGTAGTACTTCACATTGGCGATCTATTCATTGGTTGGGCTTGGTTATAACCTAAACGAATCACTCATTAGATCAACTTTAATTATTTTAAACTAAGTTAATAGTAATAAGAGGGGAGCCACACCATTTTCACTCAGAATGCGGCCCCCCTTATTACGCTTTTTTTATCATAATTATGTGCTATTATATTCGTTTATTTTACGTGGTGTAATAACACATGAAATATGATATAATATAAAAAAATATATAATTATATAAGGAAGAGATGAAATGACAAAATACATTATTCAAAGAGTCATCTGGATATTCATCATCTTATTCACGACATTAACAATTACATTCACTTTGTTAAAGTTGGCACCAGAATATCCACCTACAAAAAATGATGAAAAGGATACTTGGCTGGAAAAACAAGTTTCCGACGGATTCTATACAGCCGTCTATTACGACATCAACGATCCTGAAGATATGGCCGAAGTCGATATCATAAGAGCGACAAACCCACATATCAACAGAACGGTTTTTATCGTTAATCCTGTACGAGATAGTGAGGTTATTAAGGTTTTCACCCGTGTACCTATCGTTACCCAATATTTCCGCTGGTTAGAAAATGTTGTCAGAGATTGGAACTGGGGAACATCGACCAAAATTAGGGTAAATGTACCAGCCTTTAGAATTATTGCAGACCGTATGCCTTTGACTTTATATCTCAATTTGGCTTCGCTGTTTTTCTATCTTCCCTTTGGTTTTGCATTTGGAATTATTGCTGCATTAAAGAAGGATTCATTTATCGATAATGTTATGCAGATCATGATTATGGTGTTTTTGTCAGTTCCTGTTTTGGTTCTCTTATTAACACTTATCATCATCTTCAGTTATCAGATGAATAATTTCTTGCCATCGCTATTCCCACTGGTTGGTATCGAATCTACCTCAAAAATTGCTCAAGGATTTGTCATACCAGTGCTCGCTGTAGGCTTACCATCCATTGCCGGTTTGACACGTATTTTACGTGCTGAACTTTCTGAAGTCTTGACATCAGAGTTCGTCCTTTTGGCGAAGACGAAAGGACTAAGCCATACACAAGCTGTCTTGAGACATGCTATTCGTAACTCCTTAGTTCCGATGGTTCCCATTATTATCGGATCATTTGCAGGACTTTTAGGAGGATCATTTATTCTAGAAAGTGTCTATGCGATTCCTGGAGTCGGTCGAATTACACTCCAAGCACTTGCTGCTGGTAATTATGATTACAACGTCATCATGGTATCCAGTGCATTTTACGGTGTTATTGGTTTATTCACCGTTCTCATCGTTGACTTATCATACGGGCTTATTGACCCACAGATTAGAATGGG
>JAVEVJ010000067.1:0-2882 GCA_034005105.1 Acholeplasmataceae bacterium
CATATGAAGCAAATTGCCTTTGATCTTCATCTTTATCACTGTTTTGATAAGAAACAAAGTGAACTCCCCTTTGAAGATCACTTGCGTCTCATCTTAGATGAACGTATACCCATGATTCAAAAACTTCAAACATTTGTTCCCGTTATCATCGGTGAATGGTCACTCGGTATTCGGTATCAAAAAGAAAGTGGATCGAATAGCTATCTTGAAAAGGTTTATACCAAATTGCTTGCTGATCTTCAACTCCTTGCCTATTCCAAAGCCTTTGGCTTCTACTTTTGGAGTTATAAAATCGAAAGAAATTCCCATCTCCATTGGGATTTTAGAAGACTTGTTCAAGAGCGGATTTTGCCTGAATCATTTAACTGTTCAACTTAAACATTTGATAAATTGCTTTGAACTTCAAAAAAAAGTGAATCAAAATTGACATTTGTGTTAATATGTCTTATAATAGCATTGCTGAAATAAGGAGGATATGAACGTGATATTTGAACGCGTAAAGGAAATGATTGTTGAGGAATTAAATGTACCTGCAGAAAAGGTTGGCATGGAATCTCGCTTGGCGGAAGATTTAGGTGCAGACTCCATCGATGCAGTTGAACTCATTATGAATATCGAAGATGAATTCAAAATTCAAGTGAGTGACGAACAAGCACAATCCATCAAAACGGTTGGTGACTTGGTTAAGTACATCGAAGCGATTAAGTAAAAAACAAAAGGGGATTGATAAATCCCTTTTTTTGTTGGAAAAAGCATCGATTTCTACTATAATAGAAATAGCATCGAAAGAAGGTACTTATCATGAATTATGACTTTAACACCATCGAAAAAAAGTGGCAGAGCTACTGGTATGAGAAGAAACTTTTCAAAACAGCTAGCGATCGCTTCAAGGAAAAGTATTATGTGCTTGATATGTTTCCCTATCCATCCGGAGATGGATTACATGTTGGACATATCGAAGGATATACAGCCACAGATATTATCAGTCGATTCAAAAGAATGCAAAACTATAACGTGCTTCATCCCATGGGATGGGATGCTTTTGGTTTACCCGCTGAACAGTATGCCCTATCAACAGGTAACGATCCAAGAGCTTTTACATACAAAAATATCATCAACTTCAAACGTCAGGTCATTGAATCGGGCAAAGGAATCGATTGGGATAGAGAATTTGCTACAGCAGATCCTCAGTACTTTAAGTGGACACAGTGGATCTTTAAGAAACTCTATGAACATGGTTTAGCGGTTTTAAAAGATGTCGAAGTCAATTGGTGTGAAGGTTTAGGTACCGTTTTAGCTAATGATGAGATTGAAATTGTCGATGGTAAAATGGTATCCGAACGTGGAAATTATCCCGTTGTCAAAAAAGCGATGCGTCAGTGGGTTTTAAGAATTACTGCCTATGCTGATCGGTTGCTTGAAGATTTAGATGAACTCGATTGGCCAGAACACTTAAAAGAAATGCAACGCAATTGGATTGGCAAATCCAGTGGTGCCATGATGACATTTAATGTCGATGAATCCGATCAATCATTTGATGTATTTACCACACGACCTGATACCATCTATGGAGCAACCTATTGTGTCCTCGCTCCGGAACATCCACTTGTTCTAAGTATCACAGCTGAAGATGAGATGACATCGGTTAAACATTATATCGAACAGACCAAAATGAAAAACGATATGGATCGTGCACTCGATAAATCGAAAACTGGCGTGTTTACAGGATCTTATGCGATCAATCCACTCAATCATAAGCGCATTCCCATTTGGATTGCTGATTATGTGTTACCACATTACGGTACGGGTGCAGTTATGGCTGTCCCCGCACACGATGAACGCGATTTTGAGTTCGCTCAAACGCATGGATTAGATATTGTAGAAGTCATTCAAGGTGAAGCAGAAAAAGCGTTCACAGGAGATGGTATTCACTATAACAGCGGAATCATTGATGGACTCTATAACGAAGATGCAAAAGTGAAGATTATTGACTACCTTGAAAAGACAAAACAGGGCTATGGTCATAACACGTATAAACTTCGCGACTGGGTCTTCTCAAGACAACGATATTGGGGAGAACCCTTTCCGGTTATCTTTGATGAAGATGATAACATCCATATCTTAGACGATGACGATCTACCCCTCGAATTACCCGTACTCAAAAACATTAGACCGAGTGGTACGGGTGAATCACCTCTTGCTAACGCAAAAGATTGGCTTTACGTCAATTATAAAGGCATGAAGGGACGTCGTGATACCAATACAATGCCACAGCTTGCAGGAAGTTCATGGTACTTTATTGGATATATTTTAAAGCATCATTTAGGAATGATACCCCTAAACTCTGAAGAAGCGAAGAAGGCACTGGATACATGGCTTCCAATCGATCTTTATATCGGTGGAACAGAACATGCTGTAGGACACCTTCTCTACTCGCGTTTTTGGACAAAATTCTTATATGATCTGGGCATCGTTTCAACAAAAGAACCGTTTAAACGTCTTTTTAATCAAGGAATGATTTTAGGTGCAGATCACACCAAGATGAGCAAATCGAGAGGCAATGTCGTCAATCCTGATGAGATTATCAAATCGCATGGAGCGGATGCACTTCGTCTTTATGAAATGTTTATGGGACCCTTAGAAGCTGAAAAACCATGGTCAACCGAATCACTCAACGGTGCGAAAAAGTTTTTAGATCGCGTATGGCGTATGTTTGAATTTCCTATTCAACAAACCGAAGTTAAAGCTCTCAGACAATCTCTTCATCAGACAATTAAAAAAGTGACTGAAGATTATGATAAACTCGCATTTAATACCGCGATTTCTCAACTGATGATCTTTGTCAATGATGTCTATAAGCAAGGTGAGATTTCCAAAGAACA
>JAVEVJ010000067.1:2982-6102 GCA_034005105.1 Acholeplasmataceae bacterium
CTTCTTCAGGATACCTACATGCGTTTTTTAGAACGTATTGATCAGTATCGTGATGGAGCCAATCCTTACGCATATTTAGTGACGATTGGAAGAAGATTAGCAATCGATACGTATCATCAGAGGAAAAAAGAGGTTATTTCAGAAGAAATAATCAATCATCAAGTCTACGAGGAAGAGGTACATGAAGAGAATAATGATCTCTTTAAACTCTTAGATAATTTATCAAAGGATGAGCGTGAAGTTGTTGTCTTACATGTGATCAATGATCTTAAATTTCGAGAAGTTGCAGACATCATGGATCGACCACTTGGTACCATCTTATGGATTTATCAAAAAGCAATGAAAAAACTCAAAAGGGAAGTAGGTGAGGAAAGTGACTAAAAAAGATATCAAAAACATGATCAAACAAAAAGCCATGGCAGTTGAAGTCAAGGACTTTTCACAGGATATTCTTGAAAAGTTTCAGTCTCAACCAAAACCTCTCAAAGAAACGATTCAAGAACCCAAGAGAAGCTTTAAATTAAAACCTATCCTTATATCACTGACACTTGTGATGAGTATCTTTTTAATCGTGATCTTATTTCCAAAAGAAGAACAGTCTGTTGTCGACACACCACTTCTTGAAAATATCGAAGATGTCGTAGCTCTTTCATCGATTCAAAGCACATCACTTATTCCCTTATTAGAAAGTGAGTTAAGCATGAATGAAGGAATACTTCTTCGCTTTGGTCCCGTTGAAAGGAACAATCGTATTCGCGATGAGATCGAAGATGTATCAAAATATCTAGAAACCATTGAAAAACTCTACGCAAATAAAGATGATTTTAAAGTGACTGATGAAAGACAAAATGCACAAGGCTTTTCAAGACGCATGCGTTTTGCCAGCAAGGACTTACTCAACGAAGAAACCTCTTATGAGATCAGATATAATCAAAGACTCAATCAAAAAACGAAACAGTTTGTGATCGAAGGACTTCTCTATCGTGGAGATAAAGCTTATCAGATGACCCTTGAAGGTAAACAAGGTGAAAAGCATGTTGAAATGATTACAAAAAAAGATGATCATAACTATATACGCGTTAACTATGAAGTAGATGAAAATAAACATATCTATGAAGTTCAGATCATTAAACAAGACCACATCACTCAAATGGTTGAAATCGAACTTAAACAAATAGATGAGACGAGATACGCTACCTTATCGTTTATCGAAGGTGAGTCTACCGGTAACTATCAGTTTGAACTGCGCTTAGAAAATAGTATCAAAGTTATCCATGTAGACTATGAGATACAGATTGATGATGAAGTCGAATCTGGAGAAATGACATTTCGAATCAACACTGATCAAACACCACCTGTTTATCAGATCACCGTTCAACCAGAGGGAAGAACACCCTTTATCGTCACGCGTGGACGTTTTCAACAAAATGGATAAAAAATACCAATAAAAACCGAACCTAGACCGTATATAGAGTGAAAGGGAGGTTTAAAATGTATGAAAACAATGAAATGGTTATTTAGTTTTGCAGTTTTATTTGGAGCAGTCGTGTTTCTAGCATCCTGTGCATCAGCCGTTGATGCAAAAGATGATACTTACTTAACAATTGATATCAATCCAAGTGTTGAACTCTTGGTCAATAAAAGAGAAAAAGTCGTTTTAGCCAATCCGCTCAATGAAGATGCTGAAATTCTCTTATCTGAAATTGACTTAATCGGTATGTCACTTGAAGACGCCATGGATTTAATTATCCAAACAGCTCTTGAACTGGGTTATATCAATATTGAAGATGATCAAAGCGAATACATTTATGTATCATCTATCTCCAATAACAATGAACTTGGAGAAAAGATCAGAACACGTGCGAAGGAACACATCAATAAAGCGTTTCAAGATCGTGCGATGATGGGTCGTGCAGAAGACAAAGGATTTACTCCTGAATTTCTAGAAGAAGCAACATCATATGGTGTAACACCTGGATTCTTATTCCTTGCACAAAAGGCAGTTGAAGCAAGCGATGAACTCTTATTAGAAGATGCACTACAAATGGAAGTCTGGGAACTTCAAGCGATTCTCAAGGAAGCAAGAGCACAACATAAAGAAGTCGCACACGCTCTAAGACAACAGTTCTTTGAAGATAGACAAGCTATCTTTGATGTCTATATGCCACAGATTCAAGAAGTTAAAGATGCCATTGAAGCACTCGAAGTAACATTAGCAGAAAAAGAAGCTTTGCTTGTTGATGCAACTGAGGAAGATCAGATCACCATCCAAGCAGAAATCGATGCTATTAAATTAGAAATAGGTGAACTTGAAGCAGAACTCTTAGCACTTATAGAAGCTATGCATGCTGAAATTGATCCACTCCGTGAACAATTTCATGCAGATTCTGAAGCGTTAAGATTACAAGCTAAAGAAATGTTCCAAAACAGAAAACAACAATTCCAAGAAAGAGTTAACCAATTTTTACAAAACAAAGAACAGCGTAGAGAACAACAAAAAGACGCTATTGACAATTTCCAAAAGAATCGCCCATAAAGCCCCCTTATGGGATGAATAAAAAAGACGGAAGCTAGCTTTCGTCTTTTATCTTATAGATCATGATCATATAAGGTGGTTTGTTGTCCTGGTGATAAAACTGAGTGGATGTTATCTGATATGTATCTTTAGGCAGTGTCTTTAGCCATGTTTGAATAGCATGATGCTCCATTTCACCTTCTGGATGTCCTGGATAACAGACGATTTGAACAAAACCATTTTTCTTCAGTTTCGATAAAACCAGATTGAGTGTCATGATGGTGGTGTCACTGAGGGTTGTAATCGATAAATCTCCACCAGGAAGATAACCAAGATTAAAGATGACACCTCTGATGTCTTCAACATAGTTGAAGATATGTTCATGTGAATCAAGAATGAGATGGACAGAAGGGTTATCTTTAACTTTTTCATGCGTACTTTTAAGTGCATCCTGTTGTATATCAAAGGCATAGACTACTTTGGCGATACCCGCTAAAAAGTGGGTATCATGTCCTTTACCCAGCGAAGAAGCCACTATATGGTCTAAAGTATTATTTAAATCTTTAAATATGGCGTGTGCTTGTTCATTTAAGACGTTCTTTTAC
>JAVEVJ010000068.1:0-6010 GCA_034005105.1 Acholeplasmataceae bacterium
CAATCAATAAGATGATCATTAATCCTAATATTTTTTTTCTCATCCTTAACCTCCTAATCATAAATGGTTTTGGTGTAGATAATATTTTGAGAGTAATTTATATCTTCTACTACACCAACATCAGAGAGTAGATAACCGTGTATATATCCACTATCTGCCAAGTAAAAAGGCATATTCGAAAGTGGTATACCCCTAATCACTGCATCCAGAGTTAACAATGCAAGCGTATCGGGTTGATCCAATCGGCTGTAGAGCATGATTTCATCTTGAACGAAAAAACCACGATGAAACTTTTCATTGACAATATTGTTACCAATGGTTCTAGCAACATTGAGATAGGATTCATTTTTCGTATAATCATAGAGTTCAACCATCGCCATAAGAGCAAATGGATCATCAATTGATGTATCTAAATCAAGATTGGGGCTAGCACCGCCGAGCTCTCCAATATCACCTAAACCAAAGGTATAGACGATATCTCTAAAGTATCCCCATAATTTGATGCGATCTTCATCCTCTTTGGTTTGTAGGATTGTTCTTAAGATGGGAAGTAGATAGGTCGTTGGCATATCCACATAATCTAGACGCATCTTTGAAGGACCAAAGTAACCGACTTCAGGAACGATGTATCCATAGGTGACTGTTCCATCGATAAACATGGGAATAATTTTGTTTCTACCATCAATTCTGATATAGGCATATTCAAGATAACCTTCTATATAATCTCTAGCCCAATCAACAAAGTGTTCAACACCATATTTATCTGCTGCTTCTAACAACATCAAAATGTTATCCACATAGACTGCTTGTGTATTCTTCCATGCAACATTGGATTCTCTAGCAATCGGTCCAAAATCTCTAAACTGTCTCGCCACACGATCACCACATCCTGAATTGGTGTAGGATGGCACTGCACATTCTGCAGGTGTTTTTGTAACCTGTGTTGATTTAAACTGATAGACCGTCATTCCTGTAATCGGATTGGATGCTAGATTGTATTGTCTCATCAAATATTTAGCCCAATCAGCGGGTATGGGATCAAATGTGTAGTCTGAGAGTGTAAATGCTGCATAAGCTAAATCGGTTGCTGAATTGACAAAGGGTAGAAGTCCTGGTGAATCTGCTGGAATAATTGGATTTCCTTGTTGATCCATTTGAATCACATCATCCGGGATCGTTTGTCCAAAGACATTGACATCATAGGCTGTTGAATAACTACCATGACGATTCATATCGGTTGTTTCAAAGTAGAAATGAGCAGTCCATAACTGTCTCATAAATTTGAGTGTTGCTTCCTCGTTCACCTCGAGCATGAGTTCATAATAAGGCATCATGTTCTTGAGTTCGTGTGGACCATTGGGTCCTTCGAAACTTTGAACATCCAGTGTATCTAAGTTGATTGCACGATGTCCTCCCCACTCAAATAGACCATTGGGGGATTGATAGTTCTCCATAAACTCAGATAATATGTCTACAGCTTCATCTTTATATTTAGTGTCTCCTGTGACATTGCTTAATGCAACCAAAGTTCTAAAGAAGTTTTGTTGATTCGCCAAATTCGCATAAGGTACTTGTGCACGATTTGGAAACGTCCATTTTGCGGGTTCTCCTGTGAGTGTATTGATCGCGTCCGGCAGGAGTTTCGTCTCTTCATTATATTCATGTCCGTATTTCAATACATTTTCTACATGCTGAATCACCGCATGGAGCCGATCATAATCTGATTCAGCATAGATGATATTTGTTTGAGCATATGATTTGGGTATACTATAGAGCATGATGAGTGAACATAAGATCAATATCATTATTTTTTTCATACGATCACTCCTTTCTCGTAACGATAATATCATCAATATAAGCGTAACCATCTCTGTTTTGAGGCATAGTAATCTTGAAGACATTAGGAACTAATATCATGCCATCTGATAGTGCATTTACACGATTTGAGACATGAAATGAACCCTGATGAAGGATGATAAACTCATCATCTACTTCCATCGATACGGATACCTGATTGATACTTGCATCCCATTCGTATTTGAAGGAATACCAAACACCTTTTTCTATGGTGTAACCCGTCGTAAAGATTTCTCCACCGTCTCCTGTTCCAGAATGATAGAAAAATGGTCCTCCTGTTTTCACTTGGATTGCTAAGGTCGAATTGATCACAATAGCAATCGTGTTGACAGCTCCAGTTGATACGCCTAAAGAAATCTCGTTCGCTTTTTGATCTTCAGGTAACATTAATCTTGCATAAGCAACACCTTTTCGGTCTTGATCTAAATTGAATTTCGTTGTAAATATAAACGTAGGTGTCGGGGCTGATTGAGGATACATCGGTGCTTTTTTACCATCTGAGTAAAGCTCGACATAACGATTATCATCCGCTTCAACGACTAAAGCTTTCACACCATCTGTAGCATACTCCTCGTTACGATACAAGAGCCAATTGCGTGGCATCTGACCCACTCTATCGGTTTCAAAGGTCTCACTAATTTCATATTCATCTGGAATAGGTGATATAAAGTTTAAATCGTCTGAAGGGATGTAGCAACCCGGAGCTAGTGGTGTATCTTTACATGCATAATCTTCTAAAATGATTTCTGTAGGTTCACTCTTCTTACATCCTATGAGACCTATCATCAACAAGATAAGCAATAATAAACTATATTTTTTCATTGCATTCCTCCTATCCTTTGATTGCTGTGTCTGCATCATTTCCAACAAAATAGCGCTGAGCAGCAAAGAAAACAATAATTAATATCAATACGGATACGATCGATCTTGCATACACATGAGCATAGGTATTGGTTGAATCAAGACCTAGCATCGGAAGTACCCTTGATAATGGGAAAAATTCTGCATTGGTTATATAAATGAGTGGTCCCTGATAGTCATTAAATGATGCGATAAATAAGAGTAGTGCAACCGTGATGACAATCGGTTTCAAGACAGGCATCAAGACATACCATAGGACTTGCATCTTATTTGCTCCATCCATATATGCAGCTTCATCTAAATCTCTAGGTATAGTTCGAAAGAACTGAATAAACATAAAGATGGAAAATGAGTTCACCGCAAATGTTGAACCTAACCAAAGAGGTAGGTATCCCATAAAGGGAATCTTGTTACCTTCCCAAATAGATGAGATCGCTGGTGTTGTCCAAAAAGCATACATGGGGATTCGAAAGATGGTATTGGGCATAAGCAGCGTCCCGATGATCAATGCGAAGACGAGCTTCTTACCCTTGAAGTGCATACGTGTTATCACGTAAGCTGTGATCAGTGTTGAAAATGTTCCTAAAAGTACATGAGGAATCACATACTGCATCGTATTCCAAAGTGCTCTTAAGAGAGAATAACCTTGAGCACTTCCCCATCCTGGAGCTTGAAGTGATTCCTTCCAACCAACCAGTGTAAAGTCATATGGCCAGAAAAAGAATGATTCATTAGCACCTCTATTAAAGGATGCTCCAACAATCCATAAGAGTGGATATAACATCACAAAAGCTGCAACAATGATAATGATATATTTAATAACTTCTGTCGTTTTCTTCTTCATTCGGTAAGAAGAAATCCGCTGGTTAGCTTGCATTCATCTCACCTCAATCCTGATAGTGGACCCAGTATCGACTGGATCTAAAGATAAGTATGGTAAACATCATGATGATCACAAATAAAACCCATGACATAGCTGTCCCTACATTGAGATCTCCACCTAAAAAGGCGATATCATAGATTAATTTGTTGATCACGTTGGTTGACCTTTCAGGTCCACCATTTGTAATAAGGACAGGTCCATTGAACACTTGAAATGTCTCAACAAGACGCATCACACCATTAAATAAAATAATCGGTGTAATCATAGGAATCGTTACACTAAAGAACTGTCTAAATTTGCTAGCGCCATCAATGGTTGCTGCTTCATAAAGTGTCTCTGGAACGTTTTTAAGTGCATTTAAGAAAATGAGCATCGTGGATCCAAACTGCCAGACCCTTAAGAGAACAATTGATGTCATTGCTCCAGCTGCGGTTCCTAAAAAACTAATTGGGGCAAATCCTAAAAGTTTAAGCCCTTGATTGATAAGTCCATTGTATTCAAAGATATATCTCCATAAAACGATGATAGCAACATTGGCACCCAGTACTGTGGGCATGTAAAATGAAGTTCTAAAAAAGCCAACACCTTTGATCTTGAGTGCAAGCACATAGGCAATCAGTAGTGATACGATTAAGATGAGGGGAACCGTAACAAATACATAAGTAAATGTCACTTTGAGTGAATTGATAAACTCAGAACCGAGATAGGTCGATTGATCAAATATCAGTTGAAAGTTTTTTAATCCAACAAATGTGGAAGTTCTTCCCCTTCTTTCATATAGGCTCATCACAAATGAACTTATGAAAGGATACAACTTAAATAGCAGAAACCCTATGATCCAAGGAATTAATAAGATATAGGGAACCCATTTCTTTTCACCAACCATATTAACCTTCCATAACGCGTTCTAGTTCTGTATTAAAGCGATTGATAATACGAGTCGCTGCTTCATTAGCATTGATGGTATTGAGTAAAAAAGATTCGATGGGAGCTTCATAGATGGCTCTAAACGTGTTGTGTTCATAATAGGGATGTATATAGAGATCAATTCCATCTTCTAATTGTGCATCAAACATGGTTTGAACCACTTGATGTCCCTTCCATTCGAGTGAATTGATATAATCTTTATTCGAGACTTGTTTTAAAATATCCTGGGTTGTTTCATTTGATGAAACACCTCTATCGACACCAAGGATAGCAACCGCTTCTGGATCGGTTGTCATAAATTCAATAAACGTTTTGACAGCTTCTTTCTTTGTATCAGATGTCTCTACACGTTTAGATACTGCATATGCCATCGATACTTTCTTATACATACCTGTTGTGAGTGCTCCATCTTGTTGAAACATACCAGCCATCACAAGATTAGCTGATGAGGGCAGTGTGTTTTGATACTCTGAAATGGCTGTGTTCCACTGCAGAATGCCACCATACTTTTGAGACGTCCAGTTTGGATTGGTAGGTCCATCGATATGCGTATCCATTTGGTTGGATGGAATGAGTACACCTGAACTTCTTAAATCGGTAATAAAATTGAACCCTTCAATCAGTTCATCTTTGGTGAAATTAAGTTCATTTTGATCGTTGATAACATTTTTGCCATAAATTTGAGCTAAATAGGAAAACATCATGATAGCTACCTGTTGTGCATCCATACGACCTAAAGCAAACTTATTCGAATAAGTGGAATTGATTGCATCTCCAGCTTCCATCAGTTCTTCCCACGTTGTGGGTATCCATCTTCCACTTCCAAAGTCAATGAGATGATCACCTGTATCCTCATGCTTAAATACACTTTCATTTAAATAAAAGATATAACCTGTTTCAGAAACCGAAAGTGCAAGAACTTTATCATTAACCGTAAGTGGTTCATGCTCATTTTCTGGATAATCCGATAGATCGATACCTAACTCGGTAATATCCATGAAGTAATCTTCACCATACATGGAATAAATCCAATTGTAATTCACTTGAAAAACGTCCGCTTCGGTTCCACGGTTTAATTTGTTGTTAAGTGATTCCTGATAACCATTCCATGATGACTGTTCACCTTTAACTTTGTACTGTGGATATTTACTCTCAAAGAGTTCAATCGCTTGATAGGTAGCGATATTTCGATCAGATGTTCCCCACCATGCAAACGATATGGTGTTCTCATCTTCTTTTTCACAAGCTACCATGATAAGCGATAGTGTCATTAATATGAATAATCCAAATGCCTTTTTCATCGTTATTCTCCTTTAACATGTAATGATTCATCAATTTTTAGCCAATCAAATGTTGATAAATGCTGTGCTCCAGTAGGATAGGAGGAAAATGTTTGTGTTAGAAAGAAAACATCTTCTAATGTGTACTGGTAGGGCAATTCTTCAAAATTTCTAAAGTGAAAAGGTATGGGTTCGCTTGCTC
>JAVEVJ010000069.1:0-1566 GCA_034005105.1 Acholeplasmataceae bacterium
AATAAAAAAGAGCCACGAAAGTAGCTCTTGACAGATTTTTATCAATTTTTAATCGATTCTTACGGGTAAAATCAAGTGGAGCAAATCTTGATCTAAGTTGCCTTTCATGACAAATGGTTTGACTTCACCTGCAAATTGAATCAAGATTTCAGATGAACTAAATGACTTCAGTGCTTCAACTAAATAGCGCGATGAAAATGCAATTTTGATGACCGGTCCTGTAACATCTGATGAGGGAATAATTTCTTCAAGTGCATCCCCGACTTCGTTGTTGGTTGAACTGATTTCAACAACACGATCTGGACGAAGGCTTAATTTGATAATGTTATAGTTCATTTCACGATCTCTTGGTGAAAGAAGTGAAACACGTTCAACAGCTGCTAACAATTCTTCTTTATTAAAAGGAATGACAACGGGAAACTCGATGGGAATAATACGCATCGTATCCGGATAAGTTCCTTCAAGCAAACGTGTTTGGAATAAAATCTTATTCATTTTAAATAATACTTTATTGGGATTTATGTAGAGTTCAACATCATCGTTATAAGTATCTAAAATCTTTGATAGTTCATCTAGACTCTTATTTGGAACTACAATATCAAATTGCTTGCTGTGAGTTCTTAATTTCACATTTTTTTGTGATAGCCGATAGGAGTCAGTAGCAACACAGTAGAGATGATTATCTAAGTACTTAAAGTTAACACCTGTAAGTATCGGACGTTTTTCAGTATTTGCTGTCGCATAATTCGTTTCTTTAATGATGGTTCGAATAAGTTGTGAATCTAATACAATCGGATCATCGAGATCAAGGAAATCAATTTCAGGATAGTCTTCAACATCCATCAATCGGAGTTTAAATTCAGAACGATCTGCTTTAATGACAATAAGCTTATCTTCAATGAGTGCAAATTCAACCCGTTGAGATGTGATCTTACGCATAATTTCAATCAAATATTTTCCTGGTATTGCACCTTTTCCACCTTGTTTAATAGAAAGTGAGTGATCATCAACTAAAACCTGGATAGCAACATCAGTGTTACTGGTTGTTAATAAGATGTGATCTTCATTCACTTCAAACTTAATGGCATAAAGTATGGGTAAAGGTGTCTTGGTAGGAAGACCTTTTTGAACGATAAGAAGTTGATTGAGTAGTACATCACGATCGATACTAAAAATCATATGCGGGCTCCTTTATTTCTTTTATTTAATCTTTTAATTATTGTTGTTACAATTGTGGATTTGTGGATAAACCCATTAAAGGCTTTACGTTGCTATAATTATACCACATTTTCAACATTCTATAAACAGTTATTTTTTGTTGAATGCGTCAATTTTTTTTATAATTGTATCCACTGCAATTTTTAATGCAGCATCCTGTTTTAAATCGTTATCTATCTTTTCACATGCAGCTAGAACGGTAGAGTGATCTCTATCTCCAAAGAGGGATCCAATGGTTTTATAAGGGATATTATATCGCATTTTAATGATATACATAGCGATATGTCTCGGTAAAATATATTTTGAATGACGTTTTTTACCGATGAGATCCTCTAAGGTTATACCGTA
>JAVEVJ010000069.1:1666-5956 GCA_034005105.1 Acholeplasmataceae bacterium
TCAATAAAACCATCAGCTTTTACATAGAGAACTTTCTTATTAATGTCTTGATCTAAAATATAATTACCGATCGCTTGCATCAAGTGGGTTTTACCTAATCCCACATCACCAAAGATATATAAAGGATTAGCTACAGCTCCGGGTTGATCAGCAACTTTCATTGCCATACGGAAGGCAAACATATTGGATTTACCAACAACAAAATTGTCGAACGTATAAGTCGCATTCAAATTTCCTGGACGATACTTCAAACTCAAGTTTCTTTCTGGACTGATAAGTGTTTCCTCAGGAATCATCTCTGATGCTGTGACAAACTTAAAACGAATTGGTGCATTGTTAAACTTCTGAGCTAAACTATTAATTTTCCCAAGGTATAAACGATTGATTCTATTTTTAATAAATTCGCTGGGGACAATCACGTAAACATGGTCGTTGGCATACTTGTGAGTGGACTTAATTGGTTCGAAGACTTCCTGAAAAATATCTTCGCTAAATGTCTGCTCAAGTTCGTTTAAAATGCGCTGCCACAGCAGGTCGTATGTGTTCATCTAAAAACCCCTTATTTCATCGTACCCATAGAATAACATAGTTCTCTTAAAATGAACGAAAAAGATATCCACAGTTTTTGTGGAAAAAGAAGCTTACATCGCTGTTGATAAGTGGATAGTTTGTGGGAAACATGAGAAAAATAGACGCTTTATGAAGGGATTAAAAGATCTTGCCCAGTTTTCCACAAACCCACAAAAAAGTGGCAAAGTTATCCACAAAAGAAACAATCTTGGACGACTGAAAATGACATGAAAATATATCATTCATTCAAAGACCTTTCAAAGCCATTTCAAAAGTGCATTTGTTTCATGAAAATTAACGTTGTTTATGGTTGACAAAAGATAGGTCTTTATATATAATGAAAAAGCATGGTTTCGCAAGAAAGGTGGTTTTATTTGTGAAAAGAACATATCAACCAAGTAAGCTTAAGCGCGTTAAGACCCATGGCTTCAGAGCGAGAATGGCTACTGCAAACGGTCGTCGTGTGTTAGCTCGTCGCAGATTGAAAGGCCGCGCAGAATTAACTGTTTAACTCAATCGTTATTTTAAAAACACTTGGATTACTCGTTTAAAATAATAACTACATGTTATTTTTTGAGTAATCCTTTATTTTTTAAAACGATAAACCTATGAAAAAAAGATATCGCATAAAGAAAAGTAGCGAAATCGATGCGATTTTCAAACAGAAGGTTGTAAGAGGTGACAGTTATTTTGCACTTTATCAAATAGATGATGATACGAAAGATCACTTTATGTACGCATTATCTATTGGTAAAAAATATGGAAATGCTGTAGCTCGTAACTTAGCAAAAAGACGTATACGAATGATCATTCACGATCATAAGAATGAATTTATTAAGTCAAAATGTTTTGTAATCGTCATTAAGCCAAGCGTTGCAACGTTATCCTATCAAGACATGAAACAAAAACTAGACACATTATTTAAAAAATCAAAACTAATGGAGAACACTAATGAATAAACGCATTCTATTTATGTTTATGATGATACTGCTTGTCTTCAGTCTTGTGGCCTGTGGTGGTGGAGCTGATCCATTAAAGATGGTAGCAACCAATAATCCAGTAGGCGAACAAGACATATGGGACAAATTAGTTTTTGACCATAACGAAGCAGATAGTATCGTTTTTAAAGGTGATAATGGCCTATCTTATTGGGCAATTACACAAAAAGGAACCGCTAAACAAGTCAATTATGAAGGAACGCTTCCCACCGATCCAACCATTGATGCAAACGGCGTAAGAACCTATACATACGATGTATCTGATGTTGAAGCATCATTTAAACTGTATGTTAAACCTGAAACAATTGACGAAGAAACAAAAGATGATATCGTGATGATTGTCTTTAGACACACCAAAGATAATGTTTTATACCAAAAGGGTGAAACTTTTGATCCAACAGGTATGCTGATCTATATTGTCGAAAAAGATGGCGATGTTACAGAATTAAAAGGCGAAGATGTCAAAGATCAATTTGATGATCACGACTATTCACCACTTGATGAAGATGGTTTTAGAGATCAATATACATATACTGTGACATTTACGCACAACGATTTTAGTGAAGATATCAGTGTCTATGTAGCTGGGGGCGAACGTCCACTAAGCAATAAGGATGCTAACTTCTTTGACTGGATTTTAGTCATTCCGGTAGCATTCATCATGAACTTCTTTGGATCTATCTTTGGTAACAACTTTGCCGTAGCTATCTTGTTTACTACTATCGTTATTCGTACACTTGCATGGCCTATCTATGCAAAGAGTAACGACATGTCCATCAAGATGAATCTAGCTCAACCCGATATGCAACGCGTTCAAAACAAATACGCTACACGTAAAGATCCGCAGTCACAACAGATGATGCAGATGGAAATGATGCAGGTCTATAAGAAACATGGCATCAACGTCTTTGGATGTCTCATGCCGTTCTTGCAGATGCCGATATTCATCGCGATGTACGGGGTCGTTAGACGTATCACATTACCCGGCGGTATGTATACAGATAGTGTTTCTAGCACCAATTTCTTAGGTATCAACTTAGCTAACGGAAACGATGGTATCATCGGTATGGTATTAGCAGGGATCGTGGCAGGAACGATGTTCTTACTACAAAAGATATCTATGAAGAAACCGGCTTACGCAAAAAACACGGGTAGACAGACGCAAAACCCACAAGCGATGCAGACTGAAAAGACTATGAAATACGTCAGTTACTTCATGGTTATCATGATGGCTTTCGCATCTTATTCATCCAATGCGTTAGCACTTTACTGGATCTTTGGTAACATCTATTCATTAGGTCAAACATTGGTCAATCGTAAACTGAATGAAAAGAAGCACGAAAGACTTAGACAAAAGCAAATTTTGGGGTGAAATATATGAACTTAAAGAGAGTAGAATTTGAAGCGAAAACATTGCAAGAAGCAGAAAAAATGGCTGTTGAGCAATTAAGAATACAACTGGATAAAATTAAACTTGTCGTTCTCAAAGAAAAGAAAGGTTTATTAGGCTTTGGTACGGCTGCTGTTTATGAAGCAACACCTAATATCAATTTAGCAACCGAAGGTAAAGTTTATCTAGAAAACATACTTAAAGAAATGGAAATCAAAACACGCATGGAAGTGCGTACGTTAAGCGACAGTTTAGAAATTCATTATCATATTGAAAGTGACGAAAACGCACTTTTAATCGGACGTGAAGGACGCACATTGTTAGCACTGCAATTCATGTTAAGAAACTATTTAAATCTGTTTACTGATGAGCATTTAATCGTCTCACTTGATATAGGTAATTATCATGAAAACAGAAAAAAGCAACTTGAAATTCTTGCTACTAAAACAGCAAAGGAAGTTGCTCAAACGAAAATTGCAGTTAAACTTGATCCGATGAATGCCTTTGACAGACGCATCATCCACACCAAATTAGCTGATTGGCGTGATGTAACGACTGAATCAGAAGGCGAAGGCGATCAAAGAGCTTTAGTCATTAAACCTAAGAAATAATGAAAGATGCCGACCTCGGCATTTTTCTTTAAATTGACATATAATAATAAGTCTTTTCATTGTGATACGTCATGGTATAATATGAACGAGTAGGTGATATTTTGTCCCAGATGTTTCTTGCAAACATAAAGCCTAAAAAGAAAAAATGCCGAATTTGTTTTTTGAAAGGTTTAAAAATATTTATCATCCTCATTTTGATGGGGATGGTTTATTCACTTGGTATCACACTTGCAGAAAATATACAAGTTAACAAAGCAATTCAAGCCTTTAAGGACCGCAGTGAATTTGAAGAAGAGGTTACCATTGAATACAGTTTAAACAACTATCAAACACGAAGATATTATAAAGTTTCACGTGAAACATCATTTGAACTTGAAGATACTCGTAGTGTATTTTACAATGATACGAGAAAGTTTTTAGGACAAAAAGGCGATATTTTCATGGCACAAGCCTCACCTTTTCCATTTAATCCGCTTGTCCATCTATTCATATCATCCTATTTTGGTGGTCATGCAGCAATCAAAACGGGCGATAATCGTTTTGTTGAAGCTGTTGGATTTCCACAAGATGGAGAAACGATTCTAGATTTTATTTTGCATCCTGGAGATCAACCCCACGATTATTCAGCAACCGTCAGTAATTCTTACACCAATTATTGGATGAATCCTGTCTATCGCAGCGAATCAGATCCTGAGTTTCCTTATTATGGAACACGCTATCG
>JAVEVJ010000070.1:0-5932 GCA_034005105.1 Acholeplasmataceae bacterium
GCTATCTTTATTTTAACAAGATAGATACCCATCTCATCTGCAATAACGGTGTCTTCTTCTAAATAGACATCCTGTGAAGAAAAGATGAGTTCTCCTCCATGAAGTGGAAACTTCTCAATACCTCTTTCACTCTTAATATAGTGAATCAGTTTGATTTGATGGTTGGTAAGCGTATAAATGATTAAATTCTGGTCTCTTACAATCTCGACATTTGTTGTATAAGATGTTTGATGATAGAGTCGATATTTTCTTCTTATTTTGAGTAATCTCTTCAGCTTAGTAACCGCAACATCCTTTGGATGATAGTGAATACCATTGATTAGATCAGGGCTTCTGTAACTGTTTTCTACACCCATTTTACTACGATAAGTCTCTTGCCCTGCGTGATAGAAAGGTATACCTATCGATATAGCAATCAAATGATTGGCAAAATCTTGATAGAGCTTATACTTTTCTTTTTCAAAACCACTGGATAATAAGAGCTTATCATAGAAGGTCAAATTATCATGACATTCCACGTAATTGATGGATTGATTAGGTGATAAAAAAAGTGTTGGACTACCCTTGATAACTTCCATTGCTTTTGGTATAAGTGCTCTATTTCCCATAGCAAAACCTAAACCGGATCCATGAAGTTCTCCCTTCATGGTGTTTCGATAAAGATCATTGAAATGAGCGTATGTAGGAAATTGCCCTTGATTATGCATATTGGCTCGCTGTTTACTCATCACTTCGTTTGCCATGTTCCAACCTTCACCATAGAGCATAATGTTGGGATTGATTTTTCTTAGTTCCATTTCAATGGTTTTCATGGTATCGATATCCATTAAACCCATCAAATCAAAACGGAAACCATCGATTTGAAAATTTTTTGCAAAATAAACAAGTGTATCCGTAATGAGTTTTCTCACCATATAATTTCTAGTTTCTATATCGTTTCCACAAAAAGATGCGTCAGTCATCTTTTTGGCTGCATTGTGGCGATAAAAGTATCCTGGAACGAGATAGTCATATGGAAATGTATGGTTTTGGTAGACGTGATTGAATACCACATCCATCGTGATACCTAATTTGAGACGATGTGCTTCATTGACAAGATCAATCACTTCATTCATGCGTTCGTAGGGGTTACTTGGATCTTTTGAAAACCAACCTTCAATGCTCATGAAGTAAGATGGATTATATCCCCAGTTGTATAAGACATCTTTATGATGGTCATCAACCCCTTCAAAATCGAAGATGGGAAGGAGTTGTAAATGGGTCATACCTAAACGTTTGATGTACTGAAGTACACTTCCTTTAAGTACTCTACTGGGTTCGATAAGACCACTGAATAGACCTTTAGATGGTACATCTAGATTGATCGATAAATCTCTAACGTGACCTTCATAGATCACGGCATCCACATACTGTTTTAACTTAATCGGTGATGGATTAATTCTGTTAAGTTTTTTATCATTGATGATATAAGCTTTTCCATCCGCCATGGCTTTCGCATAGGGATCATTGACATCATGAAAGATATGGGTTAATCTCACATGATAATGATAACTTTTTCCCTCAAGATCACCTTCTAAGGTCTTTGTCCATATAGGCTCTTCATAATTCATGGGATAAGGTATATCATCAATCACAACGAAGATTTCTTTTGCAACCGGTGAAAAAACACGAAAGGTTGACTGCTTGGGTGTGTAGATACAGCCGAGTTCTCCGTCATAGCGATACTTCGTTTCAAATTCGGATGTCAAAGTAACAAGACCAATTTCAAGTAAATAGGTCTCATGATTGACTTCAATCGTATCGTGAAGATGGAGATCCAGTGGACGACTCGTTTGAAAGTACTGATTACTACCTTCGTTTTTCACCCAATTAATCTCATATCCATCGATATGAATTTGATGTATGTATGCTTGAGATTCGATTCTTAAAAGTCTGAGTCCATCAATAAATATTTTCATCGAATATGTTCCTTTAAGGTGTCAATGATGATGACTTGATCACCGAGTGATATCGTGTGGTTCTTTACTTCTATTTCACTTTCATCGATGAAATTCATGTAGAGACCATCGATCAAAGGTACGTCTACTTTCGTTTCATTTTCAAGATTAAAAATACCTAGGACAAACTGGTTTTGATATTGATAACTGAGAATGACCACCTTATCTTTGTGATGAAAATGTATATTACCTAGAGCAAAGATAGGTTGTTTTTTAAATTTAACAAGGCGTGTGAAAAAAGATTCGAGTGTGTTCTTTGGATTCCATGAAACTTCATCGTATTCAAATAAGCTGGGTCTGTGGGTGATCTGATGTTCCATACCAGCATAGATAAAGGCGGTTCCTTTGAGGAAAAAACTTAAACCGACCATCTGCTTGAAATGAACTTCATCACGTACCTTAGATCTTAATCTTTCCTGATCGTGATTTTCAAAGGATCTAAGTTTAATATAGTTTTTAGGATAGATGGTTTCCTGTCTTTCGATAGCATCCATCCAAAGAGAGAGCTTACTTGGATCATTCAAATAAAGATTCATATCTTCAAAGATGTCATAATCATAGAGGATATCAAATGCCTGATACATTTCAGCATCGCTATGACATTCAAAACCCAAATCTCTTAAGTACTTGATAAAACCTGGATGTACGGATTCGGATAGCCATATAAAGTCTGGATAGATACGATTGATTTTTTCTCTTGCTTCTAACCAAAAATCAAGTGGGATGAGTGGTGCAACATCACATCGGAAACCATCGACATGTTGTGCCCAAAAGAAAAGGATTTCTTCGAGTTCATGCCATACCTCTTTGTTATCAAAGTTTAAATCAGCAATATCACTCCAATCACCTACACGATTGGCGAGTTCCCCTTTTTCGTTTCGAATATACCAATCGGGATGCTCATTTGTCCATCTCGCATCGCGTGCTGTATGGTTGAAGACTATATCCATCATCACCTTCATCCCTCTTTGATGAGCTTCTTTAATAAGAAGCTCAAAATCTTGCATCGTTCCCATATCAGGATGAACTGCAAGGTAGTCCATAATGGAATAAGGGCTGCCTTGGCTGCCCTTTCTTGATTTTATTCCAATGGGGTGAATCGGAAGTAAATAGAGCATATCAACCCCGAGTGCTTGCAAGCGATCTAAATCGTTGATGACGCCTACAAATGAATGATCACTCGAATGCTGTCTGACAAATACTTGATATATCGTCTTCGTTCTCAGGTTAATATCGGTTGTCTTTGCCATCTCAAAATCACCTCATTAAAATGTGATTTTCTTCATTTTCCAAATGTCTTGATTATATTGTTCGATCGTGCGATCGGATGTGAAATATCCAGAATTAGCGATATTAGATATCGACATTGCTAACCAGCGTGTACGATTTTTATACGCACTATTAGCAACCTCATGTGCTTTAACATAACTTGCAAAATCCTTCATCACGAGGAAGTAGTCACTGTTTAACAGTGCATTGAGTATATAGTCAAAGTGTTGAGGATTTGGATTGATTTTGCGGATAAACTGGAAGACCTTTTGTAATCTTGGATCTGCATCATAGATTTCTCTTGGCTTGTATCCGTTAAATGTATAGAGCTTTGTGACTTCTTCAGCGGAAAGACCAAAGATGATTTCATTTTCATAACCTGCTTTTTCAACGATTTCCACGTTTGCTCCATCCATGGTACCTATCGTAATGGCTCCGTTCATCATGAACTTCATATTGCCTGTACCTGAGGCTTCTTTCGTTGCTGTTGAAATCTGTTCGGATAAATCCGCAGCAGGCATAATGTATTCCGCATAGGTCACATTATAGTTTCTAACGAAAACAACTTTGAGCAAATCTTTGGTTTCAGGATCATTATTGATCATTTCTGCAACGGTATCGATTAATTCAATGATCATTTTTGCCATATGGTAAGAAGGTGCTGCCTTAGCTCCAAAGATAAATGAGTGTGGATAATAGGATTCTCTAAATTCATGATCACTCTTTAAGCGTTGATATACATAAATGATATGAAGAATATTTAATAGTTGACGCTTATACTCATGAAGGCGTTTGACCTGAATATCAAAGATGGAATCAACCGATAGTTCAACACCAGTATCCTTGAATATGACTTTTGCAAGGGCTTGTTTTTTAGCTCTTTTCATCAAATCAATTTTAAACTGAACATCACGATCAAAACGGAATTGATCTAGGATCGTTAGCTTTGTGAGATCTTTACGCCATGTCTTGCCGATTGTATCGTCTAAAATTTCTACCAATTCTCGATTGGTATGCATCAACCAACGACGATGGGTGATTCCATTGGTCTTGTTGTTAAACTTGAGTGGATAGAGCTGATAGAAGTTTTTCATTTCAATATTTCTTAAAATATTGGTATGTAGTTCTGCAACACCATTGATTGAAAATGAACCATAGATACAAATATGTGCCATACGAATATGATTTTGACCGATTAAAGCCATTAAATAGATCTGCTCACGGTTAAATCTTCCGTCAGATTCTAAAATAAATTTGAAACGACGGTTCATCTCAGCAACGATCTCATAGATACGTGGTAGTAAGTTTCTAAAAATGTTGATATTCCATTTTTCAAGTGCTTCAGATAAAATCGTATGGTTGGTAAAAGCACAGCTGCGCTGTGTAATATGCCAAGCTTCTTCATAACCGATACCTTCTTCATCCATTAAAATACGCATCATTTCAGGAATGACGAGTGTTGGATGGGTATCATTGATTTGAAAGGTATAATAATCTGGGAAAGTTGCCATCTCACGATGCATCATCTTATGTTCATTGACTGCAGCTTTAACTCCTGCTGCACTAAAGACATAGGACTGCATAAGACGCAGTGTCTTACCCTCTTCTGTTGAATCATCAGGATAGAGTTGATCTGAGATTTTTCTTGTCATCTGGATATATTCTTCACTCTTGATTTCTTGATGTTCTGAGGGTTCGGTTGACCAAAGTCTAAGTGTGGTAGCAACACCGTTTTGATCACCTACGATTTTGACATCATAGGGAACTGCCTTTACCCATTGGGGATTGATCAACTTGGTATGTTCAACATAGCCAAATAGAGGAATCTCTATTGCTTGATCATCTCTTCTCTTTTCCCAAACAAAGGGCTTATCTAACCAAGGATCAGGAAATTCAACCTGTTTGTGATTCTTAATATCTTGTATAAAAAAACCATGCCGATATCTGAGGGAATTACCATAAAGTGGTAAACCTATAGATGCTGCTGAATCTAAAAAGCAGGCAGCAAGTCTTCCTAAACCACCATTGCCTAATCCAGCATCACTTTCAGCATTTTCTACTTCATTTAAATCAATGTTTAAGTCATCAAATGCAGACTTTACCACATCATAATGACCGCTATTGTAAAGATTGTTTGTGATCAAACGACCCATTAAAAATTCCATGGAGAAATAGATCGTTCGCTTGAGTCCGTTTTCTTTGACAAACGTTTCGGTTTGTTTGGATTTTTCTTCAAGTTCACCTTCCAGCATTTCTGCTAAAACGGTATAACGTTGCTCGATAGTGGATGCTTCAACTGAGGTTCCATAACGGTCACTAAGACCTTTTAAATAAACCTCTTTGAAGGTATCTTTATCTTTAAATATAGGTTGCATAGTCGTCTCCTTATGTATGTGTACATTCATATCTTAACACATTTTATGTGTTTGAACGCTATGCCACCGTTTACATAATCAAATTATGTGAGACATACGCAAAAAAAGGTATGCAAGCATACCCTTTTTCAGTTTGTTTAAAACTTATTTTTCGATGAGTGCAAATGCTTGGGATTCTTCAAACTTCACATAAACAAAATAGTATGTGCCAGCTTCTAATGCACCTGGGTTGTCATTCCAACCACAGCATTGTCAACGTTTTAATAAACAAAATGTTTGATGTAAATTGTT
>JAVEVJ010000011.1:0-28378 GCA_034005105.1 Acholeplasmataceae bacterium
AAACAGTCAAGGCTGTATGTATGAAAGACAAATCCACAGTGCATTATTAGTATATTAAATTAGAACGAAAGGAGTAAAGATTTAGTTGTCTTAAGAACTAACTTAATACAATTTAAATCTTACATATATATGAAAATCATCTTGTCTCCAGCAAAGACGTTTGCTAAAGAACTTATCAACTCAAATCAAAAGCCATATTTTCATAGTGAAGCTACGATACTCATGAAAAAATTAAATCAATTATCTTTGAAGAAAATCAAAAAGGGTATGAACTTAAGCGATGATTTGATAAGAGATGTCAAAGGGTATATCGACCAATTTGGGAAATCATCCTATCAAGCAATCACGAGCTATGATGGGATAGCCTACAAGGCACTTTGTGTATCAAAGATGACACATGAGCAACAAGATTATGTAAATGATCATGTGTTTATCCTATCAGGACTCTATGGCATCTTGAAGCCTTATGATGGTATCTCTTTATATCGCTTAGAGATGAAAGACCGTACGCTTTTTAATCTCTATCATTTTTGGACAGATAAAATAAACACATATCTTTCTCAATTTCATGATAAACCTTTGATCAATTTGGCATCCGATGAATACAGCAAGGTGATCACAAAACCTATGATCACACTTGATTTTGTCGTCATAAAAAACAACAAAGAGACTCGTCCTGCTTTTTGGATGAAACATCTGCGTGGTCTTTTTGCTCGAGAAATCATGATCCATCAATATCAAGATCCAAGTTTGTTAAAGCAAATTGAAGTTGAAGGCTTTCATTTTGATCCTAAAAGATCAAATGACAAGCTCTACTGTTATGTAAAAGAGGAATAACATGAAAAGATTACTTCGAATGATACTCAGTCGCACATCGCTTGTTCTACTTCTCGTTCTAGCTCAGCTGGTACTTCTTTTCTATATTCTCAATTTCTTATCACAATTTTTATATATTCAAATCATCAACTATACCCTTTCGGTACTAATCGTTTTATATCTGATGGTCAAAGAAGAAAATCCTGTCTATAAGATGTCTTGGATTATGCCCATTTTAATCTTTCCACTCTTTGGAGGAATATTCTATATCATCTACCGACAACAAAACTTTAGTCCACGAATTATCCAACGCTTTAAGCAAATTGATTATGAAAGGTTTGATTATGTCAATCATCTTCCTGAACTTATACCTCATAAACCCGTTAGATATTTGCGTCAACTCAACTGGCCAGTCTATCAACATACCAAGTTGACCTTCTTAAGCTCAGGTGAAGCGATGTATCAAGCGATGTTAGAGGATCTAAGTCGAGCAAAATCCTATATCTTCTTGGAGTTCTTTATTATCAATCGGGGTATCATGTGGGATACCATCCTAACGATCTTAGAGAAAAAAGCTAAAGATGGGGTAGATATCAAATTAATCTATGATGATTTTGGATCGTCATCACTTCCCTATCGCTATCATAAGAAACTTAAAAAAATGGGAATCGATGCGATTCCTTTTAACCCAATGCGACTCCATCTCAATTTCGCAATGAACTATAGAGACCACAGAAAGATTGTCATTATCGATGGAAAAGTGGGTTATACCGGTGGAATCAACATTGGTGATGAGTACATTAATTTGATCAGTCCCTTTGGTCACTGGTTAGATACAGGTATACGTCTAGAAGGTGAAGCGGTTTATAGTTTAACGATTAGTTTTTTGGAAAACTATCGGTTTCAAACCAATCGACCGATTGATTATAAACTTTACGCAACCTCCTATCACGTTCCATCGGATGGTTATGTTGCACCGTTTAATGATGCACCTTTAGATAAAGAACTCGTATCTAAAAATATGTATCTATCCTTAATCAATGAAGCGAAGCATAAAATCGATATCACAACGCCTTATCTCATTATTGATAATGAGCTTTCTGAAGCACTCAAACTATCTGCGAAATCAGGGGTGCAAATACGGATTATCATTCCCTATATTCCTGATAAAAAATTAATTTTTATGGTTACCGAATCCTACGTTCCAGAACTCATGCAAGCTGGTGTATTCGTCTACAGATACACGCCAGGATTTATCCATTCAAAGATGATGGTTGTTGATGATTCTGAAGCGCTCATTGGGACCTGTAACTTAGACTTTAGAAGTCTTTATCTTCACTTTGAAAACATGGTCTATTTAAAAGATAGTCAGGTCATTCGTTCCATGGAAGAATTCTTTGATGAAACCATTAAAAAATCAAAATTGATTGATCAGACCAAAAAGAGAAATCCGCTCTACAGGCTTATTCAAGTTATCCTGAGGGGATTCTCATCATTGATGTAAAAAAAGAGCCTTAGGCTCTTTTATTATGCTTGTATTTGAATTTCTCCTGCACGTTTGAGTGCCATCTTGGTGATTACTGGACCGACCAGTTCATAAATCAGCGTACCCGCTAAAATGATTGCTCGAATCTGTGATCCCATTTCAGGATTTAGGACCTGTGTAGCAATCAAGGATAGACCAATAGCAACCCCTGCTTGTGGAATCAGTGTATATCCTAAGTATTTAGAGACAACTTTATCCGCTTTTGTAACCTTTGCTCCAACATAGGCTCCAAGTATCTTACCAGCAACACGGAAAACCACATAAACAAGACCGATGATACCTACGATACCAAGCACGTTTAAGTTGAGCTCTGCACCGGATAAGACGAAGAATAGAATAAAAATTGGAGGTGTGATGAAATAGAGAAGTCCGTTGACATCATCCACCTTTGAACTGACATTTCCAAAGACCGCACCTAACATCATACACGCTAATAGCGGTGATGCATGGAGTAAATCGGCTAAATAGACCGCAATAAAGATAATAAATATCGATAGACTGATTCGATTACCTCGACCCGTAAACCATTTACATCCTAAGGTTAACACAATACCAAGAACTGAACCGATGCCTAAGGATACAACAATTTCGATAAAGGGATTCATTATTTGTAACCAAAGCGGTCCACTACTACTCGTTTGAGAAAGTGCATTTGCAATCGCAACAAAGATACCAAACAAGATGATGGCAACCGAGTCATCGATTGCAACAACACTTAAAAGTGTCTCTGTTAATTTTCCTTTAGCTTTATATTGTCTGACCACCATGATGGTTGCTGCTGGAGCTGTTGCTGCAGCAATCGCAGATAAGACAAGTGCAAATCTAAAGTTGATCATGGAAAGATCTCCTTTGATCAAAAAATAACCAACAACAGCAACAAGCGTCACTAAGACAGCGAGTAAAGCTTCAAAGACAGCGATCCATACAGGAGTTGCACCCACACGTTTAAAGTAGACAATCTTCATTTCGGTTCCAATGCTAAACGCGATAAATCCAAGTGCTACAGCACTGATAATTGAAAAATCATGAACTGTTCCTTCAGGAATGACATTTAAAATGGAGGGTCCTAGAACCAATCCTCCAACCAAATAGCCTGTGACATTGGGCAGTTTTAAATACTTTGCTAGCTTACCAAAGAGTAACCCTGTAGCTAGCAAAATAGCAATATAGAGTAAAATCGTGGTGTTCACTTCATGTCACTTCCTAACCCTTATAGCCTTTAATACTATCTATGGGTACAGTAAAAGCAATACCTGTATTAGGTTGAGATAAATCTCCACCTACCTGTTCAATCACTTCATAGACGATTTTAACCTGTTCTTCAGGCAGTGCGAGCATGATAACCTTCGATTCGGTGCGAGGCATATCGAGAATAGCCTTAAGTGATCCAAGCCAGGGTACGTCATCGTTACCCATCAAGCGTCTTCCCATTCCCGTTGATGAGAAAATGGTTGCACCTTTAATATTTTGTTTACTGAGTTCCTTGAGAAACTTATCTAAGTGTTCAGGTTTGTTCATAACATAAAACATGAGTTTCATATAATCCCCTTCTTTCCTTCATTCATGATACGCCTAAGACGCTTTATTGTCAACCTTAAAAAATAAAAAAAGCCTTTCGGCTTTCTTTGTTTAATTATTGTTTATTTTCTAGCAAATCCAAGGGTACCAAAGAGTCCACCAATCGCATTGAGGAGATAGGTTAAGATATATAATACGGTTGTGATGGTACCATAGATTTCAACATCATTAAGACTTGGAACCCATAATTCTTTGACGATCAACATCAAGATGGCTAAAAAGAGTGTAATCGCTCCGAGTCTTAACATAAAGACTGAAAATCTACCTGGTTTCTTATAGGCATAGAGTACCCATAAAAAGAAGGGAACAGCAACCGTTACAGCAGGAATAATATAAGCCGAGAGTGCAACAAGTTGTTCAAAAGGTCCTTCGATAAATCCTAATACATTACCCAACCATGCTGGTGAATCAACAGCAATCGGTACTAAGACAGATTGACCAGCAAATGAGTTTTCAACAAATAGGAAGAGAAGTGTCACTGTCAAGAGGACACGTAGAATCAAACCTCTACGAATTGCCCACAGGATGAAAATTTGACCGAGTATCAGTGCCATAACGGCATATTCACTAATAAATGCATAAGATTGTATAGCATTATCAATGGAAGTTGCAAAGGGGAGTAAATTTTCAATAAAAGGCAATGTCTGATAGGTTAAAATAAGTTTAACAGCAAGGAAAACTGATGAGACTAAGATGAGCAGAAATCCCAGTGTTCGAATGATTTTACCAAAGGTTTTGTTATAAACACGTTTGTTCATAAACACACCACTTTCTGTATATATTTTCTTTCAAACACTATTTTATCATAGATAAATAAAGATGTTACAATTTTCTTAAGAATTGATATCTTTATTAACGGCTAAATCACCCGTAACAATCCAACCTCTCTTGCGGAAGAGTAAATCGATAGCAAAGACCAAAACAGCAGCTAAGACAATCATCAAGATGGCTGATAACCAAGCATTGGTTGAGTAGTTCATCTCTGCTAATGTTTGAAGTTGACCGACAAGACCTGATGAACCCATGCCTGCTCCTTCTTTGGTCGTCATGGTTCTAAAGAAAATATAGAAAAGAGGACCTAAAATAGCGGATGTAATAATCGTCGGTAACCATATGATCGGCTTTTTTAAGATATTCTTAAATTGGAGCATTGATGTTCCAAAAGCGATCGATAAAACCATACCAATCGAGTTATCCTTTCTTGACTGAACAGCAAATCCAATCATCTGAACGGTACATCCAATGACTGCTGCACCACCTGCAATACCTGAAAGATTAATCGAGATAGCAATCGCAGCAGAGGACAGTGGTGAGGTCAATAGAATTCCCATAACCACAGCAACGATGACCGACATAGGAATCGGTGCGAAATCAAAGGTCCACGTAATAAAATCTTGAATATAGGTAATGACAAGGCGAACTGGTCCACCGATGACCAATGTCAAGAGGATAGCAATCGTGATCCCTGTGAGTGGAATGAGTAAAATGTCAACAGGTGTTCGTTTAACCAATACCTTTTCAAGAAGAATAATGCCAAATATCGTTACTAAATAGGTCTTCACAGGTTCGTTTGCTGCTAGACCCGTGAGCCATGTTCCATCAAGGAGTAACGTAAAGCCAGAAGCAATACCACCAATGACACCAGCAACAACGAGTTTCAGTCCATTCATCTTTAAACTGATACCAATACCAATACCGATACCAACACCCATCAGTGCTGCTAAACGTTCATAAATAACAATTTTAAGTAAATCAAGTTCAAGAACTGTTCCTATTTGTCTGACGATAACACCGATGATCAGGGTTGCAAATAAACCATAGACCATACCGTTCATCGTTGTCATAATAAAACTTTTAACTTTTCTTTCCTTCATGTACTTCATCTCGCTTTCGGTGATATTTTAGCACGTATTCATAAAAAAACAAGATATTTTGGTTTGAATACCAAATCATCTCGTTTCAATATGTTCAATCTATGGAAATATCTTATAATCACTTAACCGATTGATAGGCTTCTTCAAGTCTTTGTAGATCTAATTTTTTCATATCATAAATCACGCGACTTACCGCATCAACCTTTCTTTGATCTGGATCGATGAGCATTTCTCTTAATCTTTTTGGCACAACTTGCCATGAAACACCAAACTGATCCTTTAACCAACCACATGCCTGAGCATTCGGATCGCCCTTTTCACTGAGATGGTCCCAGTAATAATCAATTTCTTCTTGTGTTTCACAATCAATGACGAGTGATATCGATTCATTGAATTTAAACGTATGATCACCATTTAATAAAATGAGACGGGAACCTAACACTTCAATTTCTGCAGTCAGCAATTCTCCTGCTTCTTTATGGTGATACTCATATCCTTCTTTACCGTGATAGTTTTTAACGATAAACTTGGAATCCTTAAAAATACTCAAATAAAAGTTCATCGCTTCTTCTGCCCGGTTATTATACCATAAGCATAATTTCATTTCATGTTTCATCATAGACCCCCTTTTGACTTAAACATATCATAAAATAATCAACACAAACTGTTGAACGCTCATAAAAACAAAAAACCGCAAAGCGGTTTAATTCTAGATGGTCCCCGCGGCCGGGCTCGAACCAGCACGGATTATTCATCCACCAGATTTTGAGTCTGGCACGTCTACCAATTTCATCACGCGGGGTGATGACCCATTGGGTCATTTAATACAGCAAAATTATGATATCACGGTTTAATATGAATTGCAATTACTTTCCTACATTTCTTCAAGCGCGGTTATACCTAATATACGTAAGCCCTCGTTGATCACGGTTTGAATCGCCTTAATAAAGTGTAGATTTGCTTGTTTGTGTCCTTCTTCATCGACTAAAAGGCGTTGTTGTGCGTAAAAGCTATTGAAACTTTGGGCAAGGGTTGTGATGTATCTTGCGATGAGATTGGGTGCATTGTTATCCTTTGCACGCATTATGATATGTGGAAATTGTGCTAGGAGTTTGATCACTTCAAAATATGCATCTTCGTGGTAATAACTCGAATCAATCTTATCTTTAACTAACGTTTCTTCTCTTAGAATGGAAGCAATTCGAACAGAACTATACTGCAAATATGGTCCAGTCATGCCTTCAAATTTAAGCATGTTGTCTAAATTAAAATCGACATCAAGATGACGCTCATTCTTTAAATCATTAAATATGATGGCACCAATACCGACTGCACGTGCGACTTCGTCTTGATTTTTAAGATTGGGGTTTTTCTCTAAGATTGCCTTTTTTGCATCACTGATTGCCTGTGTAATGACATCCTCTAGACGCTTAAACTTCCCACCACGTGTAGACATCTTCTTACCATCGATTAAAACAAGTCCAAAATTGACATGTTCGATATTGAAATCATAACCCATCAGGTCAGTGAGAGCTTTGAGCTGTTTAAAATGAAGCTGCTGTTCATTTCCAACAACATAGAGAATATGGTTGGTATGATAAGTGTTGTGGCGATACATAACTGCAGCAAGATCTCTGGTGATATAGAGTGTTGCCCCATCGCTTTTCTTGATTAATGCAGGTGGTAGATCAAAAGGAAGTTCCACGATGGTCGCACCTTCATCAACTTTTAATAACTTCTTGTCCTCTAACTCTTTGATCACTTGATCCATTTTATCGTTATAGAATGCTTCACCATGAAAAGAATCAAAAGAGACACCTAAGAGGTCATACATATCCATAAATTCACGTAGTGATTCTTCTTTAAACCATGTCCACAGTTTGAAATACTTTTCATTACCCTGCTCAAGAGCACTAAATACTTCACGCGCTTTATCCTCAAGCTCTGGTTCACTGCTTTCAGCATCGTGAAAGCGAACATAAAGTTTTTGGAGTTCTGCGATAGGATCTTGCTTGATCGCTTCATCATTTCCCCAAAGTTCATATGCAACGATCATCTTACCAAATTGTGTTCCCCAGTCACCGATGTGATTGACGCCAATAACCTCGTAACCACACTTCTTATAGATCTGTTTGAGTGCATTACCAATCATGGTGGATCTCAAGTGACCCACTCCAAATGATTTGGCGATATTCGGTGATGAATAATCCATCACAACTGTTTCATTGTTGGGTGATTTCGTACCGTAGTCGCTTCCTAAATCAAGAATTTCATCGATGATTGGATATGCGAAATAAGAACGATTTAAATAAATATTAAGAAATCCATTGAGCAATTCGATGCGGTCAATTCCCTTTTCATCCATCATCTCTTGTTCAAAGAGCGTATAAACCTCTTGTATCTTCTTTGACCACTCTTTTGCAAAAGCAAAAAGTGGAATCGCTAAATCTGCGTGTCCTCTTTTAGGTTCTTCGATAATTAAGTTTTCGATCTCGAGTTTTGTCTCAAGATGTCTTTTTAAAGACTGTTTGAACGTTTCAATCATTGTTTTTTCCTTTAATCAAAAAAAGCACGATGTGCTTTTTATGCATTGATGAGGTCAATCGCTTCCTCATAAAATCCTCTGACATTTTGATTAATCTTTTGTGAGGTTGATATGTCATGTTCACTCGCAACATAGATATGAGCAACTTCTCCATTGATAAAGAGCGCAATCTGTGGTGTCGTATCTTTAAACTCTGGATGCGCCGTAACGAGTGCTTCTGTTCCCTTTGGATCTTGTGTCACATCAATATAATAGATGCGACTGACATATTCATCCATACCTGTTGATTCAAAATAGGTTGAAAAGGGAGTTATATGTGACTGACAATCGGGGCACTGTGCATAACCAATATAGAGAATGACAACTTCATTGTCTTCAATAATATCTTTGGCACCTTTCCTAAAAAGACTACCATCATAGCTCACTTGATAAAGTGGATGATCCTTGGGTAATGTGGTTACACCATACGTGGTGTATGCTTTATATATTTTTTCTTGATTATTTGGTGTAAAGATAATGAGTAACGCAATGATAATGACAAAGAATGAAGCGATCGAAATCCAGGTAACTGGATGGATTTTGGGTTCAGCTTGATTATACTTGTCAATTTTTACTGGTGCTTTGTTGCTAGATCTAGGCATGATGGGTAATTCCTCCTCGTTTGACTAATCGTCATTATAGCATAAAGATGCTAATCTTTCAATGTTAAACATTAAGTTTATGAATTATGATAAAATATGAGACCCGAACACCTTTTCAAAGATACTATCGACATGTTTTAAGTGTTTTTGCACATCGAAAATGTGATCTAAATCGAGTGAAGATAAATGCTCTTTGATCCATGTGTCTTCATGCATTAAATCCTTTAGGTGTCTCTTTTGTTCTAGTGATTTGAAAGCTAAAGACTGGATTTTATCATATGCGTCTTCTCTCATAACTCCTTTTAAAATCAGCTGAGACATTGCACATTGAGCAAAGATAGCACCCTGAGTGAGTTCGATATTTTCTTGCATTTTTTTGGGATAGACAAGAAGCTTATCGAGCGTAGTTGTCATGCGGTTTAACATGTAATCAAGCAGTGAAGTTGCATCACTTAAGATAATGCGTTCAACCGATGAATGCGAGATATCGCGTTCGTGCCATAATGCAATATCCTCATAAGAAGATAACATATAACCACGAATCACACGGGACAACCCCGTAATGTTTTCAGAAGATATAGGATTTCGCTTATGTGGCATTGCTGAAGATCCCTTTTGGTACTCACTAAAATATTCAGCAACTTCGGATACCTCTGTACGTGCAAGATGTCTGATTTCGATGGCTATCTTTTCAAGTTCACTAGCAATCAGTGCGAGCGATGATAGATAGTTAGCATGTCGATCTCTTTGAAGTGTCTGAGTTGCGATATGGGATTCAGGAAGGCTTAAGTATTTGGCTGCGATATGCTGCAATTTAGGATCACTTTGAGCAAAGTGACCTACAGCACCACTCAATTTAATGACCGAAATCTCTTCAGCTGCTTTGCACAGATGTTGTTTGAGTCTTTTCAAATCTTCATACCAGAGGGCATACTTTAAACCAAACGATGTGATTTCTGCATGAATACCATGGGTTCTACCCATAATCGGTGTATTCTTGTAGTTAAAAGCTTTTACTTTCAAGACATCCATTAGTTGGTCGATATCGTCTAAGAGTATTTGGTTGACCTCTTTTAGGATCAATGATTGTGCACTATCTACAATATCGGTGGACGTCAGTCCATAGTGAAACCATTTCTTTTCATCACCAAGCGATAATGAAACAGCTTTTGTAAACGCGATGACATCATGTTTCGTCTCCTCTTCAAAGCGGGTAATGTCTTCTAGTTTAAAGTGAGCTTTCTTGAGTTTATCATGGGTCTTCTCATCAAAAAGACCCAGTTTCATCCAAGCATAACTTGAGGCGAGCTCTACTTTTAAAAACATATCAAATTTGTGCTTTTCACTCCAGAGTTCTTTCAAAACATGACGTTGATAACGGCTGATCATCGGATCACTTCCTATTCAAAAATGTTTTTAACAGAAATCGTCTGTTTGCGATCGGGACCTACAGAAAACATACCTATTTTTACACCAACAAGCTCTTCAATCTTCTTGAGATAAGACTTAGCATTATCTGGCAATTCTTGATATGTTTTAACCTGTGTAATATCTTCTTTCCAACCCTTAAGACTCATATAGTTTGGTTTAGCACGCATGAAATCTTCGATATCTGAAGGGATATAGTCAATCGTCTGTCCATCCAGATTATAAGATGTCACAATTTTTAATTCTTCAATTCCGGTTAATACATCTAAAAGAGTTACAGCTAAATAGGATAGACCTGACACGCGTTTTGTGTGTCTTAAAATCACCGTATCTAACCATCCAATACGTCTGGGTCTACCTGTGGTTGTTCCATATTCATGACCGACTTCCCGGATGTGATGGGCCAGTTCACCTACTATCTCTGATGGCATAGGACCTGATCCTACACGTGTGGTATATGCCTTTGTTACGCCAACAGCACCATCAACGAGCCAAGGAGCAATTCCTGTATTAATGGGTACTGAAGCAGCTGTAGGTGAGCTCGATGTCACATAGGGATAAGTGCCATGATCAAGACATAAAAGCACACCTTGTGCTCCTTCAAATAAAATTTTTTTATCCTGTTCAATCAGTTCGTTTAAATAGATAGAGGTATCTTTGACATAGGGTCTCATCACATTCGCGTATTCAAGATATGACAGATAAATCTCATCAAAGTCAACTGAGTTATGACCATAGGCTTTGAGTTCTATGTTTTTCTGATCAACTAAGCGTTTGAGTTCTTTTTTGAATCGCTCGGGATGGATAAACGTTGATACACGAATACCGATACGAGCTGCTTTATCGGTGTATGCTGGACCTATACCTTTGTGGGTTGTTCCAATGTTGGCATCACCTTTATTTGTTTCATAAGCTTTATCTAATTCGATATGATAAGGCAATACCACATGTGCACGATCAGAGATCGATAATTTAAAAGGTGTTTGGATGGTTTTAATCTCATCAGCAAATGCTTTGGGATGGATGACCATACCATTAGCCATGATGTTTTCGATGTTGGGATTAAGAATACCTGATGGTAGGAGATGTAGGCTATATTTTTGGTTTTCAAAAACGACGGTGTGTCCTGCGTTATTGCCACCTTGATAGCGAACAACCACATCAGCTTGGGTAGCTAAGTAATCTGTTATCTTACCCTTTCCTTCGTCACCCCACTGGGTTCCAACAACAACGATACGCTTCATGGATTTCCTCCTAATAAATGAAAAATAGGTCATTGACCATATTGATTTTATCACACGTATTGACGATAGTCAATGTAACTTAGATAGAGATTTTATCAATTCATCGTCCCTTTTTTTGATGCTTCTTTCCTTGTTAAAAGATAGGTCATTCAGTATAATAGTATCAAAGGTGATAAAAAACATGAAAATTCTATTTTGTAGTGGTGAAGCTTACCCATTTTCTAAGTCAGGTGGACTTGCTGACGTTGCAGCTTCATTACCCAAGGCGTTGGTTAAATTAGGTCATGAAGTGACCATTATCACACCTTTTTATCAGCAAATTAAAGAGCATATTGAAAAAATGACTTACTTAGGTGAGCGTTCGATAAAAATGGGTATCTATGAAAAAAAGGCATCCTATTATCAACTCAAGCATGATGAAGTATTCTACGTCTTTGTAGATAATGATGACTTGTTTAATCGACAGCGCTATTATGGTTATGAAGATGATGCGATGCGCTTCACGTTTTTTAATTTTGCTATTTTTGAGTATATGCTTCTAACGAGTCGTTATGTCGATATCATTCATGCGAATGACTGGCAAACTGGACTGATCCCCTTCTTCCTCGATGTGAAGTATCGTCAGATCAATCCATCCTTTCAGGCGATGAAGACATTGTTGTCGATTCATAACCTTGAAAAACAGGGATCATATCCAATTGAAACAGAAAAACTGTTCAATACCAAAAACTTTACCTATATCCACATGGATCGTGTCAACTTTTTAAAGTGCGGAATCATGCGTGCGAATGGTATCAATACCGTTTCTGAAAACTATCGCAACGAAATCCTTACGCGTTTCTATGGTTTTACATTAGATGGTCCTCTCAAAGCAAGGCAAAGTGATCTCTACGGTATCTTAAATGGACTGGATCCAGATCTCTATGACCCCATGCAATCCGATATTATGAGACCCTATGGTGAAAATGATTTTACGCAAGGTAAGTTTGAAAATAAATCAAAACTAATCCAAGAACTCAAACTCGATCAGGATATAAATAAACCACTCGTTTCATTTATTCATCGATTTGCTCGTCAAAAAGGTATCGATCTTCTCATGCCTGTTTTAGAGGAATATCTAGAGATTGGTGCTTTTAATTTCATCGTGTTGGGATATGGTGATGCACTCTATGAACAGTTCTTTCATGAAATGCAAAAAAAATATCCTAACCATGTTTATTATGAAAACGGATTTAATAGCGAGCTATCAAAAAAAGTATACGCAGCTTCTGATCTCTTTATGTTACCTTCACTTTTCGAACCTTGTGGACTCAATCAGATGATTGCGATGCGCTATGGTGCACTACCCATCGTTAGAGAAACTGGGGGGCTTAAAGATACAGTTACCCCCTACAATAAGTTTACAGGTATTGGTGTTGGATTTGCCTTTAAGAATTATGATGCTGATGAATTAAAGGAAACCATTGATGAAGCACTTACGCTCTATCACGAAGATAAAGAGGCTTGGACCAATCTTATTCATCAGGCGATGCATGTAAACTATAGCTTATCAAAAATGGCACGTAAATATGTTGAACTCTACACAAAAATCCTCGAACAAAAATGAAAATCCGCAAAACGCGGATTTTATTCTTTTTCTTTGATTTTGTTAACAAGTTCTGGATCAAAAACCTTGGAACGAATCATTTCGATCTCCTCTTTGTAAGGCGGTTTACCTTCCACATAAGGTGTTTCTAAAATCTTTGGAATATCTAAAAACATCGGATGATAGATCACTTTCATGAGTGCATCAAAACCGAGGTATCCAAAACCCAAATTCTCGTGTCGATCCTTCGCGGCACCTTTTTTATTTTTCGAATCATTGATGTGAAAGACGGAGATTTTATCGATACCAACGACCCTATTGAATGTCTGAATAACTTGATCAAAATTTTCCTTAACATCGTATCCTGCATCATGTGTATGGCAGGTATCGAAACAAACCGATACACGAGATTGGTCTTCAATGAGATCGATGATTGCTCTTAGTTCTTCGAATGTCTTGCCAACTTCATTTCCTTTTCCAGCCATGGTTTCAAGTGCAATTTTCACAGGAATGCCCTTGGTGTTATGAATAACCTGATTAACACCTTCTGCAATCCAACGAACAGCTTGTTCTCTATCTCCACCCACTGCTGAGCCAGGGTGTAATACGATCTGTTTTGCATGCATTTTGTGTGAGCGTTTAACCTCTTCGGTTAAAAATGAAATAGCAAATTCACGTTTGGTTGGATCTGGATTAGCTAAGTTAATGATATAAGGTGCATGAACGATGACGTTATCAAAAGAAAGTCCTGAAGCTTCCATTTTTTGAACTGCATCATCTATGCGCAAATCTTCGATTTTTTTACGGATCGTGTTTTGTGGTGCACCGGTATAGACCATAAATGCAGTCGCTTGATAACTCAGTGCTTCTTCAACAGATCCTAAATACATCGTATCTCCTGACATGGATACATGACTACCTATTTTGATTGGCATATTGTTTTCTCCTTACTTCTTGTTTGATCTTTTTAATCGCTTGTTTGTTCTTCTTCTTATAGTTTGGTGAAACTCGGGTAGGTTTCTTGATCTTCTTAATTGCATCCTTTTCTTCTTCGGAGACACCTTTTGATTTCTTAATCACAGGATCGAGAGAATTTGTCGTAAGATTGTAATCATCAAATGAAATGCCTTGACTCTTTAACTTGGCAATCTTTCTGTGATCATCAATTCCCATCAGTGTGATCACTTCACCAGAATCATACATTCTTCCAGTTCTTCCGCTACGGTGCATATAGAATTCTAAAAAGTGAGGTAGATCGTAATGGATCACATGGGAAATTTTAAAGTCAAGACCTCTTGCTGCAAGATCCGATGTAACAACATATTGATATTTAAGTGCTCTGATTTCATCAATCAGTTTCGTTCTTTTCTTGATGCCTAAGGATGCATTTAGATTGGCAACACTATAGGATTCATCAACCATTTTTTGATAGACAACATCCTGATTTTCTTTCTTTGATACAAAGATAAAAGCCAGATAGGGATTGATCAATTTGAGTAATGTTAATAGAGCATGTGTACGCTCTTGATGTTTGATGTGAATCAGTTTATAGGTGATATCAAGTTGATGAGCTTTTCTAGTATCAATCAGATCAAATTGGCCAAAATATCTCTTAATAAAGGGATCCATCTCATTATTAAGTGTTGCTGAAAACAGCATGTATTTTGCGTTTTTTACAGCGGGCAATAGATGATCAATCATCGACAAGAACGCTTCATCAAACATCATATCTGCTTCATCAAAAACAACATATTTCGCTTTATGAATTTTAAGTAGATGTGATTCAATCACATAATCAACGATCTGTGAAGGTGTTGAAATCACGATTTGTGGTTGATACTTTTCTAACCATTCCTGTTCTCTCATCTTATTGGTTCCAGCATAGTAGGTTTTAACAACAAAGTCAGAGGTGATTTCTAATAACATGTGTTGAATTTGTACTACAAGCTCATTGGTTGGCACGAGTATCAAAGCCTGTACTTCGAAACGTTTTACATCCATTTTTTCCAAAATAGGTAAAAGATATGCATGCGTCTTACCCGTTCCTGTTGGTGCGATACCTACCATGTGTTTAGGAGATGAAAAAGACTTAAAAACACCTTCTTGAATCGGTGTTATGTGTTGATATCCTAATTGCTTTAACATGGCATTAATTGTCATTATCTCACCCGTTAGAATTATACCATATGGAGCTTGTAAAAGTAAAAAGAAGTGAGTATGTATCAATCTCATGTATAATGAGAGTGGTGATGATATGAACGTTATTGATTTAACACCTCGTGGTTACTGTCACGGTGTCCTCAATGCACTTGCCATTGTGAAAAAAGTGGTTAAAACTGAATCTTATCCGAGACCTATCTATATTCTTGGTCAAATCGTACATAATAAAAAAATAACTGAGGCTTTTAAAAAATATGGAGTCATCAGTTTAGATCAAAAGGGTAAAACACGTTTGGAAATGCTTGAGAAAGTGAACAGTGGAACGGTTATTTTTACGGCTCATGGTATTTCTGACCAAGTGATTGAAAGAGCCAAAGAAAAAGGACTTACCTATCTCAATGCAACCTGTCGTGATGTGATTAAAGTACATAAAGCAGTTAAAGAAAAACTAGCTGAAGGCTATAAGGTGATCTATATTGGTCATCGAAATCATCCTGAACCCGAAGCGATTCTTGCGATTTCACAGGATATCTATTTTGTTGAAAATGAGAAGGATGCGATGCTTCTTCCCAGTTCACTGATGCATGATAAAGTGTTCGTTACCAATCAGACGACACTCTCTTTATATGATATTGATGCCGTTCTAAAGATTATTGAAACCAAGTATCCCCACTATCTTTTTGATAATGAGATCTGCAACGCTACAACGGTGAGACAGGATGCAGTCATCAAACAGGAACCTGTTGATTTAATGTTTGTAGTAGGAGACAAAAAGAGTTCCAACTCCAATAAACTTGCTGAAGTGGGAGAGAAAGGAAAGAATATTCCTTCTTACTTGATCGGTGGTATCGAGGATATCAATCTCGATTGGCTCAAAGGTAAAGATTCAGTATCCGTTACCTCTGGTGCATCAACACCAACCATTGTCACCGAGGAAGTCATCCATTTCCTAAGAAACTTCAACGAAAAAGATCCCAAAACCTGGGATCATCAATCGAAAATCAATGTCGAGGACATCCTATGATGTCCTTTTCTTTTCACTGTGGTGATAAATGGCTTCTTCACGCTTTGAAAATTCTTGATAGTTAAAGAGATTATAGTCGATTTTGAGATCCTTCTTTTGCATCACGGAGCTCATAAAGACACCCACAAGTCTCAAAGCTTCACCGTGATAATTGGTTTCAAAGAGTGACTCTAAAGCATCATAGAAGGTATCATAGTTATCCGTGTGTTCATGAAAGGTAACCGATCGATTAATGGTTTCAAAGGAATCATCTCTTAAGCGAATGCCTATTGTTTTTGCGACCAACTCTTCATTGGTCAAACGCTCATGGGTATGTTCTAAGATTTCTACTAATATCTTGAAGATGGCATCACTGCTATCCATGGAGTAGTTTAGGGTCGTCTCATTTGAGATGGATTTAGGGATTTGATATCTTTTTGGATCGATAATATCTGATGAGTGTCCAAGAATGTGATCAAGATAGGATTGATAGGAAGCTTCGCTCATTAAGTCTAAAATTTTAGCCTTGTTCTCCTTTTTGGTAAAATCACCAATCGTATGGATACCTATTTGCTCCAATTTGGGGTAAGTCTTCTTACCAATACCAAAACAAGCACCAATTTCTAGAGGAAACAACTTTTCGACAATATCCTTCTTTCGAAGTACCGTTATACCTAAAGGTTTTTTCATATCGGATGCCATCTTGGCTAAAAAGAGCGTAGGAGCGATACCAATTGAACAGGGAAGGTTGTGCTCCTTGAGCAATCCTTCTTGAATTTCTTTAGCAAGTTCTAAAGGATGTTTGTTTTGAGCTGCTTTTGTCATATCAACATAGGCTTCATCAATGGATCCTTCTAAAACCAAATCTGAATAACGTTTAAGAAATTGAAAGAAGAGATGTGAGTATTTTTGATAGAGGTTGAAGTTTAGTGGCACGACGATGAGTTTGGGATAGAGATGAAATGCATCGTTGATACTCATCGCTGAATGAATACCACATTTGCGTGCTGGATAAGATGCTGTTGAAACGACACCTCGTCTTGAAATGGGATTTCCACCGACCACAAAAACCTTATCTTTAAGATAGGGCTCTTTGATCATTGCACAACTTGCAAAGAAGGCATTGAGATCGATATGAAAGATAATTTTGACATTGTTTTTCATCAAATCTCTTCCTTTGAAGGTGGTTTTCGTGTATAATGGATACGATGACTAAAACGAGGTGAAATCATGGCTCAAAAAGGAAAGACACCTAAACAGGTTGAACCGAAAAAACACTATGTAGACCCCACACAGACGTGGTGGGGAAAAGCCGTTGTCTGGATTATTGTTTTCGGCATGGTCGGCTTAGTAGTTCTATCATTTGTGCTTGCAATTCTTGCAGGTAATGCCTAAGAAAAGCGCAAGCTTTTTTTATTTATCTAAGAGGACTTTAGCTTGCTCAATCGCGTAATGCGTCATTTTCTCATCTGAAAGCATTGCTGCGATCTGTTCAATTCGATCCATATCATTAAGTTCATGAATGCGTGTGACCATGCGTTCATTTTCTTTTTGCTTATAAATATTGTAGTGATGATTAGCCTTTGCAGCTACCTGTGGTAGATGGGTGATGACGATGAGTTGCATTTTCTTGCTTAAATCAATCATCTTGGCCGCTACTTTGGATGCTGTTTTTCCGCTGATACCAATATCAATTTCATCAAGGATTAACATCGATAGATCATTTGCCTTTGCATAGATTGATTTAAGAGCAAACATAAAGCGTGCACGTTCACCACCTGATGCTACTTTAGCAAGTGGTTTTAAAGGTTCACCTTCATTGAGGGAGATCATCAATTCAACACTATCAAGTCCTGATTCTTGAAGGGATAATTCTTCTTTGATAAGGGGATCAAAGAAGATTTCAAAACTTGCTTTTTCTAAATCAAGGTCTTTAAGTTCAATGAGAACTGCCTTTTCAAGTTTTCTGGCAAGTTCTTTTCGTTTACTAGATAACTTTAATCCTTGTGTGTATACCTCTTCAAACGCTTGATCAAGCTCTTTTTTTGACGAAAGAATATAGTTATCATAATCGGTGATCAACATCAATTCTTCAGCAATCTCCATTTGATAAGTGATCAGCTCATTGATTGTCTTCTGGTATTTTTGCTCGATTTTAGTGAGTTCATATAAACGTTCTTGCATCTGATTAAAGCGATCTTCATCAAAATCAAGTGTATCCAAATGTTGATAGAGCATCGATTTGACATCATCAAGATTATAGTAACTTTCAGTGAGTCTTTCCTTCATCTTATCATATTCAGTATCGAGATGACTGATCTTATCCAGTGCTTTAGCAGCTTCAAAGATAGAATCAATGGAAAAGACATCATTTTCAAGGGCTTGATAACTCGTTCTTAATGCTTGTGTGATTTTATCATAGTTCTTTAATTTTTCGATGGTTTCATCCAGTTTAATCTTCTCATCAATTTCTAAATGAAGATGTTTGAGTTCTTCTAGTTGATACTCAAGAAAAGATTTTTTATCGAGTGCTTCATCCCGCTTAGCTTTAAGTGATTGATGGTGTTTCTTCTTTTCGAGATAACTTGATCTCAAGATCAGATACTTATTTCTTAAATGATCAATTTCCTTACTGTCAACTTGATCAATAAGTTCTAAATAGTAACCTTTATCATAAAGACTCATGGTTTCTGTTTGCGAGTGGATTGAACCGAGCGAAATCATGACCTCTTTGATACGAGATAATGTTGAAGGTTCATCGTTGATCTTCATGAGATGCTTTCCTTCGCGATCGATATCTCTTTCAACGGTAATCATCTTAGGAAGTCCCAAGATGTCTTGTTTTTCCTTGGTCAGTTCAAAGATGCCTTTGACATGAGCTTTAGATTGCCCATGACGAATCATGGTTGCATCCGATCGCTTACCAAAAAGGAGCTGAAGGGATTCTAAAATAATGGACTTTCCCGCACCAGTCTCACCCGTTAGGGCAGACATACCGGCAAGAAAATCCATTTCAAGATCATCGATTAATGCAAAATTTTGAATGTGCAATGCTTTTAACATAAAACCCCTCGTACCATCTGATTGATAGATTCTTCATTCTTATGTGGCTTGATATAAAGAATATATTCTTGATTACCCTGCTTACCTTTTAGATGGGATTTTTTTAATCCAAAAAGTGAAAATCCTAAGTGTTTCATTTCAAGTAATCGTTCATTGAGAATCTTTTCATGAATTTTTAGATCTTTTAAGACACCCTGTTTAAAGAACATGTGACCTGCTTCATATTGAGGTTTAATCAAACAGACCATTTCCTTAGGAAATCCTTTTAAATGCTTCATGATGGGAAGAATGGATGTAAAGGATACATCGATTAAAATGATATCCGCATCGGGTAATTGAACATCTAAGATATTGGTGTTTTCATGTTTAGTAACTCTATGATCACTTGCTAATTTTTGATCGAGTTGATCACTTCCAACATCATAGGTGTAGACATGTTTTGCGCCATAGGTTAGGGCACAATCGGTAAATCCACCTGTGGAAGCTCCAATATCAATGACTATTTTATCTCTGAAGTCAATCTTAAAATCAAGGATAGCACCTTTCAACTTTTCACCTGCACGACTCACAAAGTGATCTTGTTTCAATATTTTGATAACAGGTGATTTGACATCATATCCTGCTTTGGTCACAATCTCACCATTGACACTGATGAGTCCTCTTTTGATTAGATCGGTTGCTTGACTTCTCGTCTTTACATAGTCTTGCTCAAGCAAAAAGTGATCAAGTCTCATGGATGAGTTCCTTGATCTCTTTTTTAATGGAATCAAGATCCATGTTAGTTTCTTTTAGCATATCTTGGTAGTGACCATGATCAACGATTCTGTCGGTGATAGACATACTTCGTATAGGATTATGATAGTGATGTTCCGCCATAAATTTTAAAATCTGTGGATAGAGTGAGCCCGCATTTGAAACTTCTTCATAGACCAATACAGGTTTTCCTGTTTTCATGATATCATGAAGTTTATTTTGATCGATGGGTTTAATGAATCTTGCATTGACTAAATGAAAACTGATATCTAGTTCTTCTGCAGCTCTTTTTAGAAGGTCTAAACTTGGACCATAACTGATCAAATGAACACGATCACCCTGGGTCATACTGACCCATGTAGGTTGAATGGGATCAAATGTAATGGTGTCTTTATCCTTATCAAAGATAACTGTTCCACGAGGATATCTCATCACGAAAGGATGCTTTTGCAGAAAAAATCCATAGTGAAGTAGATCCATCGCTTCTTTCGCATTGTATGGCATCGTAATCACCATATTTGGCATCAGATAAAACATCGAAAGATCGAATAATCCCTGATGCGTCGATCCATCCTCACCGACGATACCTGCGCGATCGATACCGATGACCACATGGTGGTTGCTTCTGGCGATATCGTTTAATAATTGATCAAATGCACGCTGTGCAAAGGTTGCGTAAAGGGGTAAAAAGACAGGAATCTCTTGGTGTGCGAGCATCGCAGCCATGGTTGCTGCGTGTTCTTCAGCGATACCAACATCTAAATATCGATCGGGATAGGCTTGTGCAAACTTCGAAAAAGAAGCACCAATTTCCATGGCTGGCATAACGACAAACGTACGATCGATTTTTTGAAGTTCCATCATCGTCTCACTGATCATTTCACTCCAACTGATACCCTTCTTTAAACCATTGGATGGCTTCGATACACCATGATAGGTACCAATCTTATCGTTTTCTGCTTCAATATGCCCCTTACCTTTTTCGGTAATGATGTGAAGTACAACAGATTTTCTAATCTTCTTGATGCGTTCTAAATTATAGATTAAACTTTTGATATCGTGACCATCGATCGGTCCAATATACATATAACCTAAATCTTCAAAGATATTTTGTCGTTGAAGGAATCCTCGTATACCACGTTTGATACGACCTAAAAAACTGACGATAAAACGAGGAAGTATTTTCGCCCAAATGCGTTTCCATTTAATGATAATCTTCATTGAACGAACTTTTGTTAGTGCTTTTGAAATGGATCCCACACTCTTTGAAATGCTCATCTCATTATCATTTAGGATGATAATTCCTTTGAGGTTTAAATCGTTTCCGATCAAATTGAGTGCTTCAAAGGCCATACCGTTAGTAATCGATGCATCACCGATTACCGCGATACCATTACCGGGTTCGTTTTTTAATCTTTTAGCAATCAATGTGCCATGAAGTGCAGAAAGTGCAGTTCCTGCATGACCCGATTCCCATTGATCATGAATTGACTCTTCATAGTTGATATAACCCGATAATCCCTTAGTTTGTCTTAGCGTATCGAATTGATTGGCTCTTCCAGTTAATATTTTATGAGTATATGCTTGATGACCTACATCAAAAATAAAGACATCCTCTGGTGTTTGAAATACTTTATGCATCGCTATGATCAGTTCAACTGTTCCCAAATTCGAACTTAAATGACCACCGGTCTTTGCGATCGATTCAATTAAAAAAGTACGAATCTCTTCCGATAATCGTTTCAGTTCTTTATGATCAAGTGATTTGAGGAAACTTGGATCTTTGATGTCTTTAATATTCATGTTTATTTAATATCCTTCACCACAAGTTTTTCTGCTTCTTCGAGCATCTGATAACAAGCCTTGGATAACTCAAGACCTAATTGATACTTCTTGACCGCTTCATCAAGAGGTATTTCTTTATTTTCTAGATCCTTCACGACTTGTTCTAATTCTTTAAGCAATGTTTCAAATGATTTCTTTTCCATAATTAATTCTCCTTAAGTGATTTAATTAAAGCACTTGCACGACCATCTTTCAAGCGAAGTTCAATTTCATCTTCTACTTTCAGTTCATGAATGGAAGTGATCAGTTTATTTTGTTTGGATAAAACAGCAAATCCCTTATCCATCACCGATAATGGATTGAGTGTTTCAAGTTTTACACGGTATAGTTCAAATAAACTACCTTTGGTCTGCATCAGCTGTTCAAATGAACGAAACATGAGATGACTTACCTGTTCATGATGTTTTCTTAACTGTATTAATCTATCTTCTGGACTCTTGATGCGATCTGATAATCTTGTGATAGCATAACTTTTGGTCTCCAAGTAATAAGTATACATGAGATTAAGTTTATCCTTCAGCCGATCAAGAGAATCCTTGTGGTCATTTAACTTAATGGAGGGTGATAAGAGATCCAAACGTTGATCAAGATAGAGGAGTTGCGTACGTTTACTATCAAATAGTCTACCTAAGGCTGTATGAATTTCCTTCACATATTGATCGATCTGCAAGATCAAATCACTTCGATTCGGTGTCGCAAGTTCAGCAGCTGCTGTGGGTGTTGGTGCTCTAAGATCGGAAACAAAATCAGAAATGGTAAAATCTGTTTCATGTCCAATAGCGGTAATGATTGGTATTTCTGAATGATAGATCGCATCGATCACGGGCATTTCATTAAATCCCCAAAGATCTTCAATCGAACCACCTCCACGACCAACAATTAAGACATCAGCTTGTTTTAATTGATTGGCATAAATGATTTGATTGCGGATACTATCTGCGCTACCAGGTCCTTGAACAAGAGCACTGTATAAATGAACTTCAGCTAGAGGATAACGTCTTGAGACCGTATTGATAATATCTTGAATGACAGCACCTGTTGGTGATGTCACCACACCGATCACTTTTGGAAATGAGGGAATCGGTTTTTTGTGTTCAACATTAAAATATCCCTTTTCTTCGAGTTCTTTCTTAAGTGCTTCATACTTAAGGTAGAGTTCTCCGATACCATCAGGTGTCAAACGTTGAACTTGAATCGAATAGGTTCCCGAGGGTTCATAGACAGAAATTCTACCCTCAATCAATACATGATCTCCTTCTTGAGGTGAAAAGTTGATATTTTTTGCATCACTTGCAAACATGATACAGGATATCTGAGCATTTTCATCTTTCAAAGTGAAATAAAGATGTCCTCTTGAGTGTTTCTTATAGTTAGAGATTTCTCCTTTGATTAAAACAGAAACAAGGTGTTTGTCACCTTCAAGTTTCATTTTGATATATTTGGTTAACGCCGTAACGGTTAAATAGGTGCGTTTTAGACTTTGATCTATTGGATTCAATCCATCATCCCCTTAGATTCTTTGCGATGTTATCGAGCAATCGATTGGTAAACTTGTGCTGTTTTCCATCGTCTAGATTGCTATATGTTTTGGTGAGTTCAATCGCTTCATTAATGACGATTTGTTTTTCTGTTTTCGTAAACATGAGTTCGTAGACTGCTAAACGAATGATGGCTCTATCAACATAATTTAATCGACTTAAACTGTAGTCAAAAAGATGATTGGTAATCACCTTGTCAATATCGGTTAATACCTCCATCATGTGATCGTAATACTTTTTAATTTCATCACGATCAAAGGAAGGTATCCATGGTATATGATCACTAGTGTAGAGATCATATTGATAGAGTTGATTCATCAGTTCGATACGTATTTCTCTTCTGGTTGGATTCATATTTTCTACCTCATGATGATTGTATCATATTTGATACAAAAAGAAAAAGAGATGACAAAAAAACACGGTGATTTCACCGTGCTTATTATTTTATCTACCGAGCCAACCACCATCAACTGCTAGTGTATAACCGTTGATGTAGTTTGCATTGTCTGATGCGAGGAATACCGCTGCACCTGCGATGTCTCTAGGTGTTCCCCATCTTCCAGCTGGTATACGCTCTAAAATCTCTCCAGCACGTTTTTCATCATCCCTCAAAGCTTTCGTGTTGTTGGTTGCCATATAACCTGGAGCAATCGCGTTGACGTTGATGTGATACTTAGCCCATTCATTGGCCATCGTCATCGTGATACCTTTGACAGCTGATTTAGATGCGGTGTAAGAAGGTACGCGGATACCACCTTGATAGGAGAGCATTGATGCGATGTTAATAATCTTTCCACCACTGTTTTGTTTGATAAACTGGTTGGCAACTGCTTGACTGAAAAAGAAGACTGTTCTTGCGTTGATGTTCATTACATCATCCCAGTTCGCTTCTGAAAATTCTAGTGAATCTTCTCTTCTGATGATGCCTGCATTGTTTACCAGTATATCGATATGACCCATCTTTTTAACGGCTTCTTCAACGAGTTGAATCAAACCTGATTTATCAATGGTGATCAGATTAGCTATCACACCTATATACGTTCTACCGAGCTTTTCAACGAGTTGTTTCGTCTCACTCGAATCGACATAATCGATACCTACAATATCCGCACCAGCTTCAGCAAGACCTAAAGCCATGCCTTGACCTAAGCCGGTTGATGAACCTGTGACAATCGCAACTTTCCCCTTTAAACTAAATTGATCTAAGATCATAATAACCTCCTACTTTAGATCGGACATCTTCACGAAGTCCATATCGTCAAACGTTTTATTTTCACCACACATACCCCAAATGAAGGTATAATCAGATGTTCCAACTCCTGCATGAATCGACCAACTCGGTGAAATAACAGCCTGTTCATTTTTGATGACAAGATGTCTTGTTTCATCAGGTTCACCCATTAGGTGAAAGACTCTGGTATCAGGAGCCATATTGAAGTAAAAATAAACTTCCATACGTCTTTCATGTGTATGACAAGGCATGGTATTCCAAGCTGATCCTTCATTTAGAATCGTCATACCCATCACGAGTTGACAGGATTTACAGACAGCTGGATGAACGTATTGATAGATGGTACGTTCATTAAGTGTTTTTGGTGATCCCCATTTGTTGGGTTGTGCTTTACTAAATGGAATATGTACAATGGGATAAGACATATGCGCTGGTGCACTGTTGATATAATATTTGGCTGGATCCATAGGATCTTTGGATGCAAAGATCACTTCTTTGGTACCTGCACCAATATAGAGACCATCCTGTGGTGCCATCTCATAGACTTTTCCATCCAAAACAATTTGTCCTTCTCCACCGATATTGATGATTCCCATCTCTCTTCTTTCTAGAAAATATTCAGTTCCTAAATCCTTCGTAACGGGTAAAAGCACCTTCTCGTTAACAGGCATCACACCACCAGCGATGATTCTATCATGATGCGAATAGTTAAACAAGATATCATCTTTTTCAAAAATCTGTTCAATAAGATATCTTTCTCTTAGTTTACTGGTATCATAGTATTTTGAATCTTCTGGATGATTGTTATAACGTATCGTTAATTTCATGTTTCACACTCCCTTTTCTAATAGTTTATGGATGTAATCATAACTGAGCTTAATATCCTCACCGGTTACACCTTCAAAAATGAGGAAAGCTTGTGGACAATAGGTTTGAATCATATCCATGATTTTAGGATAGTCCATGAGACCTTTCCCAAGACCCACTTGAAATAATTTTTCATCTTTGATGATAAAGTCCTTGAGATGAAAGATGACGATATTCTCTTGAAAAAGCTCGATGGCATCTTTTAAGATCGATACATGGTTTTTATAGTTATCAAGATTGAGATAATTGAATAAATCAACGATAACTTTGACAGATGGACTATTGATTCTATCGATGATTTCTTTGAGCTTTTTAGGTGAATAGGCAACGTGTGCATAAGCACCTTCTAAAGCTATATAGCACTTATGTTTATGTGCAAACAAGGCTAACTCTCTAAAGACTTCAACCACCTGATTTAATGCTTCATCCGTATGGTTTTTAGGATGATACGTCCAAGGACTTCCCTGATAAGAACCGGTCTCTGTACCAACATACTGAACACCCAAAGTTGAAGCAATCTTTAAGTGTTTTTTGAAGTTTTCTATTCCTAAATGAACCTCATCTATGTTTGGATGAACCGGATTGAAATAAGCACCAAGCATGAAAATTGATGGCTTTCTAAAGGCATTTTTAATGCTTTCTAGATCGATTAAATCGATCGATTGATCGAGTGCTTTCTTAAAGACCAGTTGCACACCTTCAAAACCAAGGTTCTTTATTTTATCGGATAGTATATGTGGTTCATACTTACCCACATCATGGGCACGTATGCCTAACTTATTCACTGAAATCTCCAAGATATCCTAGTTTTCTTGAGATACGTTCTGCGATACTGACAAATTCTTTGGCAACAGATTCTCTACCATTTCCATCACCTGCTAAATCGGATGCTACGATGACACCAACCACACGATTTTCAAAGTTCCAAACCGGTGCAGCAAGTGTACAAATATGCGAGTTATCATCGAGTGTTGAATAGATATAGCGCTTCTTTTGAATCTCATCAAAATGAGGTAACTGATGATTTCTTACCTGACGATCAAAAACAGCGTAAGCTTGACCAATCGGAGAATTTTCAAAATCGCGTGAAACACTTCCTATTTCTTGAGGTGTTACGATCTTTGATGAAGATGGCTGATATTTAAAAACATAGACGATTTTATCGTTGATCCTTTTGGTTATAAAAACTGTTCTTCCATAGCGATCACCAAAATCTTTGAGTTCGTACTGAGAAGCTTCAATTAAATTTGAATTTTTCGTATAGACGGATCCAATAGCAAACATCTTCGATCCGATAACGTAATTTTTTAGTCTTGGATCTTTATAATAGATGGCATCTGCGCGATAAAGTGTCTGCAAGAAATCATAGACGGTTGCTTTAGGGATATCTAACATGCGATAGATTTGACCTAGAGTCAAGCCTTCGTCATGCTTTGCGATTAGTTCTAGTATTTGTAAAATGCGCGATACGGTACGGTTATCTTTCATCGTTGAACACGTCCTGACTGATCCCCTTGGACTAAGCGATCAACCTCATCTTCTGTGACGAGATTGAAATCACCTGGGATCGTATGTTTTAATGCGGATGCCGCAACGGCATACTCAATGGCTTCTTTGGGGCTTCTTTGAATCAATCCGTGGATAAGTCCAGCAGCAAATGAATCACCACCACCCACGCGATCGACGATGGGTTCGATTAAGTAATGCTTGGATTCATAAAATTCTTTTCCATCATAGAGTAGTGCTGACCATCCGTTTTTTGACGCAGAATAAGATTCTCTAAGGGTCGATGCAATCATTTTGAATCCAAAGATTTCTTTCATTTCAATAAATAGCTGTTTATAGGCATCAACATCAAGTTTTCCTTGTTTGATATCGACATGTTTAGGCTTGTAGCCTAAGACAAGTTCAGCATCTTCTTCATTTCCAATACAGACATCAACATATTTCATCAGTGGTTTCATCACGCGTTGAGCATCTTCTTTTGTCCACAGTTTCTTGCGGTAATTGAGATCAACTGAGATCATAAGTCCGGCTTCTTTAGCCTTCTGGCACGCAATTTCAATGATCTTTTCTGCACTTTTGCTCAGTGCAGGTGTGATACCTGACCAATGAAACCAGGTAGCACCTTTAAAAAATGATTGAAAATCAAAATCCTTAGGATCTGCTAAAGCCATCGCGGATTGACTCCTGTCATAGATAACCTTAGATGGACGCATCGAGACACCTGTTTCTAAGAAATAAATTCCGATACGTTCTCCTCCTCGTGCAATATAATCGGTTTTGATCTGATGAGCAGATAGAAAATGAATGGCTGCTTGACCTATTTCATGTTTTGGAAGTTTTGAAACAAAATAGGCATCGTGTCCCCATGATGCTAAACTCGCACAGACATTGGCTTCTCCACCGCCAAAGACGACATCAAACTCTTTTGCTTGCACGAATCGTTTGTGATCTTGAGTTGATAGGCGAAGCATCAGTTCACCTAAAGTAACGATTTTTGCCATATCCATCACTCCTTATTTTTAGCATGGCTAAATGCACTCACATATGCTCTAGCCAACTTGGTTACACCTTCAAAATCACCTTGTTTTGCTGGTTTGGTGAGTTCAGAACCCACACCGACTGCAATCACCCCAGCTTTAACCCAATCTGAGATGT
>JAVEVJ010000071.1:0-5829 GCA_034005105.1 Acholeplasmataceae bacterium
GCTTTCTTGAATGCTTGATCGATTTCTTCAAGTGTTGTATGTTTTTTAACTTCAACAGTTAAGTCAACAATAGAACCTGTGATGGTTGGCACACGAAGTGCAGTTCCATCTAGCTTCCCCTTAAGTTGTGGTAATACTAAGCCAATAGCTTTTGCGGCACCAGTAGATGATGGGATGATGCTTGCTGCTGCTGCTCTTCCTCTTCTTGACATGATACCCTTCTTGTGTGGTTGATCCATAAGTGATTGGTCGTTTGTGTAAGCGTGAATAGTTGTCATCATACCACCAACGATACCAAAGTTATCATCTAATACTTTAGCAACAGGAGCTAAACAGTTGGTTGTACATGAAGCTGCAGAGATAATATCTTCTGAACCATCTAAGACATTGTCATTAACATTGAAGACGATGGTTTTAACATTACCTTTTGCAGGAGCAGAGATAACAACTTTCTTCGCACCAGCTTCCAAATGCCAACCCGCTTTTTCTTCATCAGTGAAGAGTCCTGTACACTCTAATACAACGTCAACATTGAGTTTTTTCCAGGGTAAATTCTTAGGATCTTTTTCAGCGAAAATGGGAATTGATCTGCCATCTACAACTAAATTAGAATCTTTAAAAGAAACTGAATCTACTTTGAAAGTACCTTGTGCAGTATCATATTTTGTAAGGTATGCCAATGTTTCTGCATCCGTTAAATCATTAATACCTACAACATCAAATCTTTTGTCATCTGCCATCAAACGAAAAGCGAGACGTCCAATGCGACCGAAACCGTTAATTGCTACTCGAATAGCCATATTTATTATTCCTCCTTGAATTGATTTCTCATCGTCTTTATTTTACCATTACATCTCACTTTTGCAAAGATAATGAAACCGTGTTCATAAATGTAAACGTTTTTCCTTTCCTTTAGGAAGGTGATTTGATATAATAGATACGGCTAATAGCATAGCTAAAATAACAAGAAGGTGATGTCCATGACGAAAAATATCGAAATAGAGTTCAAAACGGGTGTGACCTCAGAAAAATATCATGAATTACTTAAGCACTTTAAGCTTGAGAACAACATATTCAAACAGATTAACCATTATTTCGACACCGATGACTATCAACTCAACCAAAAGAAAATGGTTCTACGCATAAGACAAAAGGGAGATCAACGTTTTAAAGTGACATTGAAAAGCCAAAGTGAACATGGTGCTTTTGAATCACATGTGATCTTACAACCCAATCAAGCGAAAGATATGATAGCCAACGGATTTTCAACCAAGGATTTCTTTGAAGATATTGATTACTTTGTAACCTTTAAGGTTTCACTTGATAATTATCGAGTCAGTACGCCTTATGAAGGTGGAACACTCTTCTTAGATCGTTGTGATTACTGCAACGTAACAGACTATGAGGTTGAATACGAAGTTGATGAATATGAGCAAGGAAAAAAGCTATTTACTCAATTTTTAGATGAATATGGTATCATACAAACACCTACAAAACGAAAGAGTGAACGTGCTTTTATGTGCAGAAGATAGTTAATTAAGCAATCCAAAGTTGGGTTGCTTATTCATATACATGCATTTATCAAATGAAACATATCATGAAATTTCAATGAAAAAAATGCTTAATTTTCACTAAATAAAGCCATTATGCACTAAATAACATTGACATATTACATAGATAAACATATAATATACTATGTAAATAAATGTTTCGATGGAGGGCAAAATGAAAGAACGTAACCTGTTATACTTTATTACCGCACTTACTGTATCCATACTGCTGATTCTATCGCTCGTTATACGCGCATTTAATTGGTTTCGAGCTTATGGTACGTTCGCAATGCCACCTTTTTATTATTTCTTGATTCCTGCTATTCTTCTTTGGGTTGGTTGGTTCTTTGAATCAAAAGGGTTTTTACTTGCAACAATGATCCTCGTAGCGATGCTATTTGGTATCCATTTAGAAAGTGCTGGTGTACTAAACGGTAACATACATGTTATTTCTTCACAAGCACCCATGGTTCGCACCGTGTTTATGTTGACCCTTATCCTTCTATCCGGATGTGCTGGTCTAGGATTTTACACCTATTTTAAACTCGAAAAGGTATAATAAAAAAGTTAACAAAAAAGGAACTCGGAAGTTCCTTTTTTTATTGTGATGTGTGAAGATCTTTTTTGATTTCCTCGAAATAACGTTTTAATGCACTTTGATAGTCACAGTATTCCCCTTGTGGGCAATCGATGCACATAATCAGTTCTCTTAGTCTTTTGGGTATGAATACACGAATTTCTTCATCGTTATATCCGACTTGCATCTTGTCTCCATCGATCATGATAGGACGTTTGAGCACCGATGGATTGTTTATGATGAACTCCTTGAGTTCACTGATTTTCATATCTTCGACATCGAGCGATTGTTCTTTGAATATCTTAGATCGAGTGGATATGATATCCTCAAATCCATTTTCTGCGTTTTCCAACATGCGGTCAATATCATTTTCAGTTATGCGTTGGTTGAACAGGTTTTTTTCTTCATATGCGATCTTATGATCATCAAGCCACTTTTTCGCTTTCCGACAAGATGAACAACTTGGTGTGGTAAAAATTGTAATCATTGTCTTCCTCCTCTTGGAGCATAGGTTTTAGCCTATAGCACTTTGTGTTCTTGGTTTGGGAAACATTTTCCCCGCTGCTTCATTATATAATTATTCACCTCTAATTACAACCTTATCTTTTCATTTTTTGATGATTTAACATATTTTAAAAGGTTTCATTTCACATGTGTTCTATCATGCGTTATAATAGAACTAATGTTAATCGAAAGGAAGAAAAAAAGATGTCAACATGGGACTTATCCGTATTTTATCCAAACCTTGAAGCTTGGGAGGAAGATTTAAAGAAACTCTCTCCAATGATTGATCAACTCGCTTCATTTAAAGGAAAACTGTCTGATCTATCATCATTTCGTGCATTTTATGTTGCTGAAGAAGAAACAACCAAACTGATTTATCGACTGTATGGCTATATTCATTTAGCATCAGATCTCAATTTAAAAGATACTGTTAAATCAGCAAAGAATCAACAATTGATGTTAATGTTTTCTGATTTAGGTCAAAAAACATCATTTGTTTCACCAGAACTCATCCAGATGGGTGAAGAAAAAGTTATGTCATATGTCAATAGTGATGATTTTCTTAGAACGCACAAGTTTGAGATGGAAAAACTGTTTTTACAACAAAAACATGTTTTATCAACTGATCAGGAAACCATTTTAGCAAACTTTGGAGCAACCAGAAACGTTCCTTCTCAAATGTATCAAGCTCTAGCAATCATCGATCGTCAAGATGAAAAGATAACCTTATCAGACAACAAAGAAGTCACTGTCACACAATCCAATTATCGTGCGATGCTCGCTGAAACTAAGGAAGCTGAAGATCGTAAACTGATTTTTGAAGCTGCATTCAAACGTTATAAAGAAAATCGTGCAGCATTTGCGAATACCTACAATCTCGTTTTGCAACAGCTTGCTGCTAATTACAAATCACGCAATTATGAAAGTGCACTGGATGCTGCACTCTTTAGAAATAACATACCAACCTCTGTTTATCATAATTTAAAAGATGTTGCCTATGAAAATACAAAACACATCAAGCGTTATATCGCTTTAAGAAAGAAACACTTAAAACTTGAAACCTATCATACGTATGATCGTTTCATGAAACTAGCAAAGGATGATACCAAATATTCCTTTGAAACCGCTAGAAAACTCTTCTTTGAAGCGATACAGGGTATGGAACCTGAATTTATAGAACATCAAAAGGATGCACTCAGGGAAGGTTTTGTTGATGCTTATCCAGCAGATGGAAAGCGCACAGGAGCTTACTCATCGGGTCTTTATGGATTTCATCCCTTTATTCTTTTAAATCACGATGAAACGCTAGATGCTGTATTCACCTTAGCTCATGAAGCTGGGCATTCAGCACATACACTTTTCTCCAATGAATCACAACCGATGGCTATGGCTGATTACACCATTTTCGTTGCAGAAATTGCATCAACATTCAATGAGCATGTTTTACTCGATTATCTCATTAAGAAATCAACAACAAAAGAACAAAAGATTGATCTCTTAGAAACAGCACTTGATGGCATCATGGCTACCTTCTTCCGTCAGACATTGTTTGCTACCTATGAATATGAAGCAAACAAACTCGTTGAACAAGGTATACCTATCACTTATCAATCGTTATCGAAGATTATGATTGATCTCTATAAACATTACTACGATATAGATATAACTCAGGAAGATGGGAAAGAATATGTTTGGGCTTATATCCCTCATCTCTTCTATACCCCATTTTATGTCTATCAATATGCGACATCTTACAGTGCATCACTTAAGATTTATGACAATGTGAAAAAAGGTGTTCCTCATGCGATGGAAAACTATTTAGGTCTGCTTAAATCTGGTGGATCCGATTATCCTGTGAACCAAGCAGCAAAAGCTGGGGCGGATCTAACCAATAAAGAAACGTTTATGGCTGTTATTGAACGGTTTAAGAGCTTAATTGATCAACTTGAAAAGGTACTTGAAGAATAACAATCATTTAGGTATAATAAGGATGTGCAATGAAGAGGATAGATCATTGATCGATCAAATATTGGAAGCGATTCGGGAGAGTGAAAGCCGAAAAGAGATGAATGATGTGGGACCTTGGAGCACAAAAGTCGGTCGGCTTTAACGACATAGGAGGGCTAAGTCTTGGACTTAGAACTAAGGTGGCACCGCGTGTAAACGTCCTTAGATGATATCTATGGACGTTTTTATTTTCATAACAAAGGAGAATCATTATGCCTACACAACTTAAAACAAAATCAATCGATGAGATTGAACTACCTATTAACTTGCAAGTAAAAGCAGCTAAACGAAAGACACTTGTCTCAGGTATTCAACCCACAGGAAAGCTCACTTTAGGAAATTATATTGGAGCTTTATCTCAGTTTGTAAAACTGCAGGATGAACTCGAAGACACTGAATTTTTCATCTTTATTGCAGATATGCACGCAATCACAACACCTCAGGACAGACAGGAACTCAAGAAAAATATTCGCAGTGTAGCAGCACTTTATATCGCATGTGGACTTGATCCTAAACGTGTCAATCTCTTCGTTCAATCGGAAGTATTAGAGCATGCTGCACTCGGTTACATCATGGAATCAACTGCTTATGTTGGTGAAATGGAACGTATGACGCAGTATAAAGATAAAAAAGGTAAGCAAACCGAGGGTATTCGTACGTCCTTATTAACCTACCCAGCACTGATGGCTGCTGATATTCTACTTTATGATGCTCATCTTGTTCCTATTGGTGATGACCAAAAACAACATCTCGAATTGACAAGAGATCTTGCTTTGAGGTTCAATCATCTCTATGGAGATACCTTTGTGGTTCCAGAAGGATTTTATCCGAAAACCGGAGCACGCATCAAGAGTTTGACTGATCCACTTAAAAAGATGTCTAAATCAGATGAAAATCCTAAATCATATATCTTACTTCTAGATGACTTGCAGCTGATCAGACGTAAGATAAAAAGTGCCATTACCGATTCAGATGCGAGCATTAAGTTTGAACCTAAGAAAAAACCTGGTGTTTCGAATTTACTACAAATTTATGCATCATTAAGTGATTATTCCATTAAGGATCTTGAAGAAAAGTATAAAGATGCTAACTATCAAACATTCAAAGATGATCTCGCTGAAGTTGTTGTTGATGCGATAAGACCCATCCAACAACGCTATTTTGAAATCATCAATGATAAAAAACTTGATG
>JAVEVJ010000072.1:0-5751 GCA_034005105.1 Acholeplasmataceae bacterium
GTTGAAGAATTTTTCAATTTGTATCCATAAATAAGGAAGAGTATCGAAGTGGTTGTAACGAGCTGCCCTCGAAATGCAGTTGTCCTCAAAAGGGGCACGTGGGTTCGAATCCCATCTCTTCCGCCATCTGACAAAAATAGGCTTGATGTCACTATCAAGTCTTTTTTTATACTTTCGAAGTGTATTTGCTCGAACTAGACGTTTTCAAGTGTCGAAAACATTTGTTTTTAGGGGTAGTGAAGTAGCAAAATTGAAGTCTTGTGAGCAGTTTTAATCTTAGAGATAAATTTATAAAAACAGTATTTTAGAAATATAGAGGTAGTTTTTATACTAATGTGTAGAACATTGAGAAATATTAAGAAGAATAAAAAACAGCAAACCATAGAGTTTATCTCAGTTTTAAATTGTAAATGTTAAATTTCAAGGACACGGATATTCATAGAAAGTTGCTAAAATGCGCTAGTAAATGACTCAAAGTAATTCATAAACTATCGTGTTACAATAAATGTTGGGGGAGGGTCATTTATGAAAAGAGTTTGGTTGAAGAATATGCTATACATCGCAAACGGATTGTTGGCATTGAGTAGTACAGACTTGGATTTGAGATTATATAATCCTTCTGGAAACTTAGTAGATTCCTCAAGTAGTTCAAACTATAATATTGAGTATATTAGGTACACTGCAGGTGCTAGTGGTTACTATACTTTGAAGGTTTATCAGTGGGGCAACTACGCAACAATTGGTACAGAACATATAGGAGTTGCATATTGGTATAATTAATTTTTGGAGGTATTATAGTGAAAACATTTAGAATTAGTATAATTACAATAGCAAGTATATTTGCAGTTTTATTAAGTAGTTGTCAAATCAAAAAATATGATACATTCGATGCTGAAAAATATGCTGAAAATAACTTGGATATCGAGGTGTTATCAATTTATTGTACAGGTGAATTAGGATTTTCCGGAAGTTCTAATTATAATCTTGAAAAAGATGATAGGGAAGTGTGCTTTATTCTTGGTGAGACTGATAATGGTGAAGAGGTTTACAGTTATGGATCAAAAGAAAATACAAAACTCATACAAACCGACCGTGATTTACCATCTTCTTCAGTGATTCAACATTTAGAAGAAATTAATCTAAGAGTCAAACATTGGAAGTATATATATGTTGAAGAACTTGACTTGCTAGGATTTTATATTACTACAGAAAATTACTCGGAGTATTTTATAGTAGGGAGTGTAGATGATTATCAGTATTTTGCATACTCATCTACCTCAGGTCTTATTAGTATATCAGAGCAAGAAATTATTGAGATAGAGTTAGACGGGGAATAACTGAGTAGAAGTTAAAGTTTGACATTCAAAGATCTCGTAGTTCTGATAATAGATGCAAACGCCATTATCAGTAGTGAAATTAAAAGAATAAAATATGAGAGCAAATGTTTTGTTAAACTCAATAAATGATCTAAACATAAGGATAACACACTCGTAGCTTGTGGACACTTTTTGACTTGCTTGCTAAAATATTTGTATCGTGGAGTACTTGCTGTAGACGCATAGAAATATAGGAATGCATGAAAATGGGTTCCTTTTTCTTTTGCAGAGAGAAATGTAGTATATTGTTGGTTAATAATGTACTGACATTTCCCAACATGTTCAAGTATAGAAGTAGCCATGAATTTATTGATGGATTACATTAGGTGAGTGGTTTATGTTAAACTATTCCCTCATTCAGCAACAGCTCTTATATGATTCGAATGATAAGGCATTTAGGGGGTACTAAAATCTCATCAAGGGTGCTAAACAATTTGTAAGGGTGCTAATTTTTATTAAGAATAGTAGCTTTGCACAGACAAAGTTGATGATCGGATTGATACAAAGATTACAGATCTTAATCTAGGAACTGAAACAGCTGTTATGGCTATATTAAGGGCTATAAGTTTTTGACAGATATTGAGAAGAAAGAGTTAAAGAATAAATAATGCTGTTAATATAGAACAGTAGACACAAAGAAAATTCTGCTAAAAAACTAGTAAAAAAACAGCCTATTTAAACTATTATTTAGAGATGAGTAAAAACAGGTTAGGGGTGCGTAATTGTATCAAAATAGGTCATGCAACCAGTCTAACTAGAATAGGTCTAATACAGTTATCAAACCTTTGTTAATAAATGACAGTAGATTTAATAACGGATACATTTTAAAGATCAATATGTTAAAATTTTCTTGATTTTTTTATATCCAATGAATTCTAAAGTTGTACAAAGATCGATATGATTGGATCAATTCGTATCATAAAAATTATCAAAAACAGGTTATATTGTGAATAAAGATAGCTTTTTCGTTATGATTGATTCATCAACCAGTGGTAGAAAGGTAAGGTATTTGTAATGCTTAATGATGAGAAAATCGACATCAGTTTCAATGTCTATGATGATGCTAATGGTGGCGATCCAGATACAAAGAGTAAAACATTGAATCACTACCACTACTTACTATGGAATAAACCATTACCTAATGGAAGAATCCTGACATTAGAGAAAGTAGGTAGAACAACCTTTTATTTGTATCATGAATCGGCATTGGGCAATTTTCTATTATCAAGTGATTCAATCATTCATCCGTACGATTACTGGAAAAGTATGAAACATATTATTGATTTATTTGATAAGAAAGTCATTAATAACTTTCATATAACTGGTGCAACCATTGGTGGATACATAGTGTTTCCAGCTAAGCGAATCGATGAAAAACCAACCATTAATTGCATACGAGGTATGCATGGATTAATTAAAGACAGATTTGACCTGACGCTTGAGAGTATTAGAAGATGGTATATAGGTGAAACAAGCCCCTTGTATAGACATATTGAAAGATATAAGAACTTCTTTAACTTATTTACTAACTTCAAAGGTTACATTGATTTCTTTCTATTGAATGATTTGGTTGATGATGATTATCACATCAAATTTTATTTGCCATTTGAAGATTTTGAAAAGACCAAACCACTTCCTAGAACCAAAGAAGAGTACACCGTTTACATGAATCAATCACTTCAATTTGTGAGAGCAAGAAATCAAAGGATACTATCATGGATAAACAACAACTAGATCAATTAAAATCTATACTTAAATACTTCCATGAATTAATAATAGAAAAGATTAATGTTTATCGGATGCAAGGCACTATTAAACACGAACATATTAAATATCCATCGGTTGATGATTTATTAAAAACCATAGAGATGGAAGATTTTCAGAGAGGTTGGTTTCCAATTCAAGGAATGTATGGCGGATTTGCCTATCGTCTTGTTAATGAAGAGGGAAGTTACGTTTTATATACGTCTAATTGGAGTAGAGTAAATGAAGGATCTGAAGAAGACCACAAAATCACCTCTCAGGGTACTTTTCAAACGATTAAGTAGTCTAGATGTTATCACTCACCGATGCTAGATTTACTAAGATTAATAATCATATAAACAAAAAATTATCTACTTTGAAGTTGGAGATATTGGTTTTGAAGATTTCATTGACTTGATAGGTTCAATCAGAGGGTCTTATGTAAGGAGTTAGGACAAACTAATGGGAAATTTTGGAATGTCTATGTTATGGTTTTGGTTAAGCTATATTCTTGTAACAATCGTTGGGATTCTACACACCGTGTTCAACATCTATGTTTTAAAAGCGAAACCCATGGATAGTCAAAGCATGGGTGAAGGGTATGAAAAAACAAAGCCATGGCATCCACTTTACAACATCATATTGTTTAGTTGTTTCGGATTTGTTTACATGAATGGCTTTATACAACCCACAATACAAGAAGCATTTATCACAGGTGCCATTTGGTCGGGAATATGTATCGTCTTTGATCTTTTTGGATGGGTTATCATTAAGCATCCATGGAGTTTAAGTTTTAAAGCATTTTATGTTAACTATCAACCTTGGATTTCTTTGATTTATTTGGCTATCTTCCTAGGACCAGTTATTGGTTTTTGGTTAGCAATATAATGTGTAACAAATGAGTAGATCATAAAGACAATGTATAAAAAGTAAATCACTTAACGATTTTCATCATGTGCACTAGATCATATTCTGGTGCATTTTTAATTGAATCAAAAAGATGACGTGATGCCAAATTGATTAAATTAATATAAAAAAAGCACATCATGAGTTAAAATAAGAGTACTCTTTATACACCTGTTGAATTGATGATGAATTGAATGGTTGAAGGAATGAAACCTATGACACTGCTTGAACAGTACGTATCATTTACAAAAGAATATTCTAAAAAATCATTTCACTATCGCGGCGATGTTATCAATTACCGGCTTTTCGGTACGGGTGATAAAGTGGTTGTATTTTTGGTGGGTAGCAGCATGTTTACGAGTGAAGCATACTTTCAACTTCAAGAGGAACTGAGTAAGCACGTTCAAGTATTGACGATTGAAGATTTTTCGATGAAAATTTCGATTCAACGAATCATTCACTGTCTGTCTTACTTAATCAAGATGTTAGGATTTAATAAGGTTATCCTCTTTGGTATGAGTCATGGTGGGGGGTTAGCACAGGCCTTCGCAAGGGACTATGCGAGTCAAACAGAAGGGATCATTTTATACAATACACTGACAAGACCCAAAAAGCATAATGATGTATCGAAAGCTGCCATTGAAGGTATCTTAAAGTCCATCATCGAATTAAAAGAACTGAGAAGAATCTTACCTCTTAAGTCCATTAAGCAAGTACTACTTGATCAAATTGAATCAAAACTTGATAGTGAAGATGACTTTGAACTCTTTCAATTACTGATCAGTAAATATACAGAATCAGATGAAAGAGAACAGATGGAAATCATTCGTGATCTTCTCACAAACTATATTTTTGATCGTAGGGACTTTAAGTATTTAAACTATCGTTCACTCATCTTTTATGGCTATGATGAAGATCCATTTGGAGGAACTGATCTCATCGAATCGCTTGTCGATATGATGACCAACCCTGTTTTAAGATTTATTGAAACCGATCGGTATCAATTGATTTTAAACCCAATGCCTATAGCGGATGCTATCATTGAATTCCTAAAGCTATAAAAACAGAAAAGCGCTTTATGAAGCGCTTTTATTAATAATATAAGATGAATATATAATAGCTTGATCAGGTGTAAGTATGGCTTTAACATACGTACCATCTTCATCATATCTTGTTTCCAGAATCGTGTTATTTTCTTTTAACTGATGATAGAGTTGACCGCTATCAAAAGGAATCTTTATCAGATAGATAAGACTATCTTTATAGATATGTCCATAGATGGCATTAACCAAAAGATCGATATTTTCTTTTGTTCTATTTGAAATGAAAATATAATCATCTTCAACTGGAGGAACACTTTGAGCAATCTCTTTTTTTGTCAAAACTAAAAGCCTTTCAATGTGATCTGCTCCAATGGATTTAAGTACCTCTTTGGTGGTGTCGATTTGCTTTTGATCAAAGTATGCACCATCGACAACATGAATAAGCAAGTCAGCATTGATAACATCACTCAAAGTTGATTCAAAACTGCGTATGAGTTCATGAGGCAACTTAGAAATAAATCCGACAGTGTCAATTAAAATAAATGGTGGATAGTTTTCTTTTTGCAAACGCTTAGCTTTGGTATCCAGTGTCGCAAATAGCATATCTTTTTCGAGTACAGGTTCAGAGTCATTGTGGAGATATGATGCAAGTGAATTCATGATCGATGACTTTCCAGCATTTG
>JAVEVJ010000073.1:0-5707 GCA_034005105.1 Acholeplasmataceae bacterium
AAGCAGTAATGTTGCAAAGATGAAGATAATCCACCCAATTTTTTTCATAAAATCCTCTATGTAACCGTTTTCTGATTTAAATATATCATAACAACACCTAAAAAACAATACATTAGCAATACATTTATGATTTTTTTAATACATTATAGAAAACAACAAAAAACCGCAGATTATTTTCTGCGGTAAAAGAGTCTTGCACGATATTCATAATGAGCTGCATTGTAATAGGTTTCAGTGTATTCAACCAATTTGTTATTGGCATCATAGGCATAACGCTTTCGTTTAAGTTGAGGTGCATCATCATAGATATGGAGCATATTTTTAATATGTTTGGGTGCGATGACTGCAGAGACATATTCCTCAAACATATTAAAGTAGATGTTTTGTGTCGAAAGGTATTGATAGAGTGACCCATAGAGAAACTCTTTGGTATTGGGGAGATCGATTACGGGTATCATGTACGTATCTGAATAAAGAATAGGTATGGTGGTACCTCTGATGCGCTGTAGGTTATAGATTAAGGTTCCTTCATCGATTTGAAAAATAGAAGAAAGTATCTTGTCAGCTGGAATGAGTTTTAATGTCGCATCCATCGTTTGACTGGGTAGACCCATTTCATTCATCTCATTGGTAAAGGATTGAATGAGTGTAAAGTTAGACATCGAGCTCTGCGTCTTGAGGACAGTGGTCCCGTAACCTGCACGTCTTGTTAAATACTGTTCTTTAACCAACTGAGCAATCGCGGCTCGTATCGTGACCCTTGAGACACCAAACGTTTCGGATAACTCCTTTTCACTTGGAATGAGATCTCCTTCTTTCCATTCACCCGATTCGATCTTTTGTCTGATCAAGTTTCTGATCTGGACATAGAATGGTTGTTTATCGACTAAATTGATCCCAGACATGACATCACCTCGTTTAACAACTCAATTGTATCATCAATTAGATACATTTACAATACATTAATAAGTGAATGCAAAAAGCTTTGGTTGACAGGATCAAATTTTTAAGTTATTGTTGAATTAGATGAAATGAGGGATCTTATGAACTATTACCTAGGTATCGATGGTGGTGGAACAAAAACAAGTGTTCACATCATCGACGAAATGGAAAATATCATCTATCACCAAACGTCTGGTGCGTCATCGATTGACACCGTGACGAATGAAGATACATTAAAATCATTTAGTAAAGCACTTGAAGGTTTTTATCAAAGCTATCCCAAAGAGACCTTCAAGAGTGTTTTTATCGGTTTAGGAGGTATTGTATCTCGCGTGGATGAAGAACATGTTGAACAGTTTTCAAAAGCACTTAAAGGAATCACTTCAAAGACAAACATCACTGCACGTAACGATATGGAAAATGCACTCTATAGTGGACTTCTCTTTGATGAGGGTATGGCTTTGATCTGTGGAACCGGTATGGTCGCATTTGGCAAAAATCAAAAAGGGATGACACACAAAGCGGGTGGATGGAGTTTTAAGGAAGGTGACCTAGGATCATCTTATGATTTAGGCATGAGAGCCCTTCGCTATGTCATCCAGGCATACGATGGAAGAGAACAAATGACTAACTTTTCTAAAGAGATTGCATCAACCATCGGTATGACATCAACCACGGACTTTTTTCATATCATCCAAGATAGGTACCTCGATCGCACATGGATTGCCTCACTCGCTCCTCTTGTTACAAAATATAATCTCTTAAAAGATACCTATGCAGTATCCATGGTCAAAGATGCAACCAAAGAACTTGCTAAAGCGGTGGATGCAGTTTATAGAACGCTTCAAATCAAGCAACCGAAACTGGTTGTTATCGGAAGTTTAGGACATGCTAAAGGTTATCAAAATGAACTCCATGAAGCCATCCAACAAAGGATTCCAAAAATTGAAATCATCAGTCCTAAAGTTGAACCTTCCTTAGCTGCTGCTCTGATGGCTAAACGACTCACTTAACATAGGATGTTACATCCAAAAGATGTGACATTCTTTTTTTGACTTTTTCATTAAAAACACCTATAATTGTAGATGTAATTCAACTGGGGGTTCACATGAAGAAAATAGAGACATTTTTAAACAGTGGTTTATACATTGCAATCATCTTTGGTATCACGCTTGTTGCGTGGTCTTTTTACAAGGAGACACCACCTCATGTTTTCAACCTTTATAACATGATTGGGGTCTTTTTATTGATTTTAATCAATACATTTCTATTGATATCCTATAAAAATACCCTATATACCCTTCCGATTGTCATCTCCTTCTTGTTCATCATCAATAAATCGACGATTTCGTTTGAATCACTTGAAAGCTTTGGTTTTCCATTCCTTGCTTTCTTTGTTGCCATCTTAGGATTTATCATTCATTTCATCCGCTTCAAGCCAAGCATCAAAAGACACACCTTTTTCTTGGGATTTGCACTGATTGCACTCTCTTATCTCATTCCACTCATTTATACTCCCTTTAGTGTCAGTGGACTCACCGTTTCTATGATGGGAGCGCTCTATCTTGGACTCTACATATTCTATTCAAGCACGATCAAAGGAAATATCGATTACCTCTTTAAGATCATGCTTTTTGCTAACCTTCTTCTTACCGCAGAGGTTATGATCTATCTCTATCGTGGTTATCTGTTAAATCCTGAACTAGATATTTATCACAGAATCTATGCAGGTTGGGGAAGAAACTTTGGTTGGGCTAATATCAATGATATGTGTTTCTATATTGCCTTAACATTCCCAAGTTATCTATACTTCATCTTTAAAAAACCAAATACCTATCTGATCTGGTTTTTAATGATACTACCAACCGCTGTTGTGATTCTATCCAAATCACGTGGGGGAATTATTGGGTATCTCATCGTATTCTTAGGAAGTATCCTTTTCTTCCTCATTCGAGGAAACAAAAAGCATTTAACCCATGGACTTATCTTTTTAAGTGTAACTGCAGTGATTGCCTATTTGACGAGGGAAGTCTTTTATATCTGGTGGGATTTCTTTTTGGATTCCATTGGAGATGACTTAAATTCGTTTTCAACGGGCAGAATTGATATCTACAAATTTGGACTTGAAGTCTTTAAAGATCACCCTATCTTTGGTGGAGGTTGGATGTCTATTAATACCTATCCCAATGGAAACCTCTTTGGAGGACGCATCTTTATGTACCATAGCACATTTATTCAAGCGCTTGCTGCTATGGGACTCTTTGGACTAATAGCACTGCTTATTCACTACTTTCAAATTGTGAAGTTTGTTTTTAAACATCCAACACTTGAAAAGTTCTTATTTCTAATTGGCTATCTGGCCAGTCAAGCACACGGCCTCATCGATAATGTTCAGTATGCGGTTCCTTATAGTGTTTTAATTGTTTTATTCCTTTCTGTCTTTGAGACAGCTCAAATCCCAAGTAAATTTGAATCGATTCAGTACCGCTATCATCTTCTCGAAAAATAAAAGGGCAAAATTTGCCCTTTTTTGTTATCTTAATCTAAAACGGTAATCCAACCGTAGGGATCTTTTTCATCACCAAACTGAATACCTGTAAGAAGATCATAAAGTTTCTTGGTTGTTTCTCCCATTTGACTTGAGCTTGGGAAGGTATGTTTTATCCCCTCATGTGTGATCGATCCAATCGGTGTGATCACCGCTGCTGTACCACAGGCACCTGCTTCAGTAAACTGATTTAAATCGTTAATGAAGATATCCGATTCTAAAACTTCTAAACCAAGATGATCACTCGCTAATGTCTTAAGTGAACGATTGGTTATACTATCAAGAATCGAAGGAGAATTGGGTGTAACGTACTTATTGTCTTTGGTGATACCAAAGAAATTGGCTGCACCGAGTTCTTCGATCTTTGTATGTGTCAAAGGATCTAAGAAAAGGCAATCCGCATATCCCGCTTTGACAGCCCGCATTTGAGCATGAAGGGATGCTGCGTAATTTCCACCAACCTTGACATGACCTGTACCCTTGTGGGCTGCACGGTCATAAGGTGATACGAGTAAGTCAACCGGTTTTGCTTCACCGTTAAAGTATGAACCAACAGGTGATACGACAATGATAAACATGTACTTGGGAGCCGGTCTAAGTCCAAGATTATGACCCACACCAATCATAAAAGGTCTGATGTAGAGTGAATCTTTTGGACCATAATCTGGAACGTAGGCTTCATTTGCTTTAACAACTTGTTTAACAGCCTTTATGAAGTGATCAATCGGTACTTCTGGCATCATCAAATAGTTTGCTGACATTTGAAATCTTTTCGCGTTATCAATGACTCTAAATAGTTGTATCTTACCATCTTTTCTCCGGTAAGCCTTAAGTCCTTCAAAACATTCCTGTGCATAGTGAAGCGATGTGGATAGACCAGAAATGGTCAATTCATCACTGGATTCTAATCTTCCTTCATCCCAGTGTCCGTCAACGTAATGTGAGATGTAGATAAGATCAGCTTTTGTATAGGTGAATCCTTTGGGTTTGACATGCATGGGCATCATCCTCTCTTTTTTGATGTAAGCGTTTTCTATCATTAGATATGAATCACCACCCGCAGGTGGTGTTCTTTTTATATGATTTTTTGTGATTCTTCTGTTTCCTTGATACGTGGTCTAAGTTTTAGAAACTTCAGTGTCTCATCACGATCATAGATCAACATAAAGATCATCGCGATGATTGATCCATAGATCAAAGACGGAAAGAGCAGCCAAAGGACAGGAAAGAAAGCATCTCCTGCAAAAAACGGATTGGTTCTAAAGAAACCAGGAACCAAGACACCTAAAATCATTCCGAGACCCGTTAAGTCATTACGTGCTCCAACCCCAAAGATAAACGAAGGATTTCTGTGTGCTGGATCAAACATCTGACTCTTCGGTACCCATCCTATTAAGGTGACGATCACTTCATTAATAAAGATAATAACCAAGATTAAAAGTAACATAAAAGGTGCCTTATAGACACGCTTGATTGATAGTTCATGGATACGATAGTGAAGCATTAAAAAGGGTGCTAAAAAGATTAAAAAGTGCGAGAGATAAAATCGGATGACCTCAATATGGAAGGCAGGCTTGACGCCTACATAAACCGCATTAAACATATCGCTCATCGCATCGATCGGATAGATAAACGTAATGATACCAGATGCCACACCAACCATGACCATATAATCCTTTAAGGTCTTACGTTTAGCAAAATATAAAATTGGAAATAAAAGGGCTGAGACAGCACATATATTTTCGAAGGATACTTTGGTAAAAATCGCTGGGAAGGGTATCGTTGTATAGGGATAAATCAGTGTTTTCGCAAAGTGAATCAAAAGATTAAAAAGAATCAAGCCATAGATGAACCAATAGCGGAACTTCTCTGACTTATGGTTTAAAAACTTGAGTGCAACCCATGTCAGAATGATCGCAAAACCGATATAGATGAAGTAATAGAGATTAAGCATCTCAACAACCATGAATCACACTTCCTTTTCATCCTTGATGTATTATCATTATAACACTCACTTTTCATTTTTCCAAGATTATCAAATCATACCTTCAAATTTCACATTTTTTTAATAAAAAAAATGCAATCTCCCTCAGGACATTGCATCGATAATAGGTTTTGTGTTTTCAAAAAATAGTTTATCAAGAGTTTCTGTATCAATATGTTTCTTTAAGTAAGTGTAACAATCCAAGAGATTAGGTGGACGTTTATCCAAATTAT
>JAVEVJ010000074.1:0-5687 GCA_034005105.1 Acholeplasmataceae bacterium
CATGCAAATAAGTCCCAAAGTAGGTGACTATGTCACCTATGATGATTCAGATGATATCCCACTGATTCATGAGATTTTACCAAGAACCAACGATTTAGTTAGACCAGATGTCTCAAATGTTGATCAAGTTATCCTCGTCTTTTCAGCTGTAAGACCTGATTTTTCGTTTCATTTACTAGATAAATTCTTGATCATTTTAGGACAAGAAAACTTAAACACCATTTTAGTTGTCTCAAAGATTGATTTAATATCTGAAGATACACTTTTAGAGCTCAAAGATAAACTATCATATTATGAAAAGATGATCGGTGAGATCTATTATGTGAACAGTAAACAACGTATCGGTATCGATACCTTAAACCATGTCTTTAAGGATAAAATATCAGTATTAGCGGGTCAAACAGGTGTCGGTAAATCAACACTTCTCAACGCTTTGATGCCTAAACTTAAACTTAAGACACAAGAGATCAGTGAAGCACTCGGTCGTGGAAAACATACGACAAGACATACCGAACTCTATTTAATTCATGGTGGCTATATCGTAGATACACCAGGGTTTTCTAAAATCGAGTTTAAGATCTTTTATATTGAAGAACTCAAAGCCTATTACCCGGATTTTACTAAGCTATCAGATAACTGCAAGTTTGGATCCAAATGCAATCACATCCTAGAGCCTGGTTGTGCGGTCAAAGAGGCTTATGAGAAGAAACTCATTCCTACGGAACGCTATATCAATTACCTTGCTTTTATCGAAGAGATCAAGATGCAAAAAGATAAATATTAGGAGGTTAGAGATCATGAAAGTTGCACCTTCTGTACTGACTGCAGATTTTACCAAACTCAAAGAAGAACTTATGTCCATTCAGCACGCTGATTATATCCACCTAGATATTATGGACGGACACTTTGTCCCAAACATATCCTTTGGTCCTGCCATATCTAAAAAGATCGAAGAAAACACCCATTTACCACTTGATATTCACCTCATGGTAACCGATCCTAAAGAGTGGGTACCTAAATTTGTTTTTCCACAGACCAAATACATTACGGTTCATATTGAAGCCAATCATGTTCAAGAAGCTGTTTTAGCGATTCAAAAAGAGCATGTTGGCGTAGGGATTGCTATTAAGCCAAAAACACCTATTAGACATATCATTCCCTATATTAACGATGTTTCCTTAATCTTAGTGATGACGGTAGAACCTGGTTTTGGTGGTCAGTCATTTATGACTGAGATGATGGATAAAGTAAGAGAACTCATCAAAATAAGAAAAGAAAACGGACTTCATTTTCAAATTGAAGTTGATGGTGGCATCAATGATGAAACCGTTAAGATAGCAAAAGAAGCTGGTGTGGATATTGTGGTTGCAGGTTCTTATATCTTTGATAAGGAAAATCGAGAAGAAGGAATTAATTCCCTTCGATGAGAACGATTATCGTCACACATCCCACACCTAAAGATATTAAAAAGATATTTTCATTTGAAGATAGCGATGTTGTTATCGCGGTTGATCAGGCAGTCTTAGCTCTTTATAAACAACGGATTAAAATCGATTTAGCAGTGGGTGATTTTGATTCGCTCACCAATCAAGGGATGCTTACCAATTTACACGTGATCAGATTAAATCCTATTAAGGATGTCACAGATACGTATCAAGCGTTATTAGAAGCTTCTAAAATGAATCCAGATCAGATGATTATGATTGGTGGCATCGGTGGAGAGCGTATTGAACATTTTATGATTCATACGATGTTTTTTGATGATTTTCCAAACCTTAAAATGATCGATGATAACACAACGATTCAGATGTTATCTGAAGGTTTATACGATCTAGAAACGACCGATTATATCACCTATATCGCCTACCCGAAAGCAAAGCTTTCGTTAAGTGGTTTTAAATATCCTCTATCAGACTATTTACTTTTGACCTATGATCCTCTATGTATCTCAAATGAACTAATAGATACCAAAGGTCAAGTCCATATTCATGAGGGAAGAGTTCTTCAAATTATATCGAAGAAGTTAGGATAAAAAAATAAAAGGCACATCGCCTTTTTATTTTTTAAACGCGTTCTAAATTGTTCTTTTTAAGTGCACGAGCGGATACTTTTACCTTAACGATATTTCCGTCTTCGTCCTTAATGCGGATGGTTTGTAGATTGCTCTTCCATACGCGACGCGTCGCGTTTAATGCGTGACTGCGCTTATTACCAAAGACAGTCTTTTTACCTGTTACGTAGCATTCAGCCATATTCTCACTCCTAACTGCACAACCTAATTTAACATAAAAAATTAAAAATTGCAATAAACAAATGCATTATCTCACAATAAAAAGATGAAAATGTGAACACTCTTTCAAAACATGTGATTTATTGAACTATTTCGAAGAAATATGATATAATACAGTTGGCGAATTATGGATTGAAAAAATGCTTGTGTTTTCAAATCATTAATGCTATACTAAAGCAGTATTAATTGGAAGTACACCTAAAAAAGACAAATTAAACTATTAATTATATACGTCTATTTTTCTAAAATATAGAGGGAGGTTCAATATGGCGAATCAAACAGTCAGTGGAACTCTATTTAAGAAAATGGTAACAAACGGTGCAGTCAACCTTAAAAACAATCACAAAGAAATCGATCATTTAAACGTCTTCCCCGTACCCGATGGTGACACCGGTACAAACATGCAGATGACGATGATGGCCGGTATTAAAGAAGTCAACAGTTTAGATTCTCAATCAATCGTAGATATTTCAAAAATTTTATCACGTGGTCTACTTATGGGAGCCAGAGGTAACTCTGGAGTGATTCTCTCCCAGTTTTTCCGTGGTGTTTATTCTGAAATTGCTAAAATTGGTAACGGATCAGCAACCATCCAAGAATTTATTCAAGCATTGGTCGGTGGCTATCAAATGGCTTATCGTGCAGTGATGGATCCTGTTGAAGGAACGATCCTGACGGTGGTTAGAGAATCTGCAGAAAAGGTTGTCCGTGAATCCCAAAACTTAAATAGTGTCGAAGATGTTCTTAGAATGTACTTGGAACAAGCAAAAGAAACACTTATCAAAACCCCAGATTTATTACCTGTCTTAAAAGAAGCAGGTGTTGTGGACTCTGGTGGTGCTGGTTTTATTAAAATTATTGAAGGATGGCTCATGGCACTCGATGGACAGATGCTCAATGAATTCGAAGTTGCACATATGCCTGAACAAAGAGAACACTATCACGGTGCTGAAAATCTAGGTGCTGTTGATATTAAGTACGGTTATTGTACCGAATTTATCGTTAAACTCCATAAACCTGAAAAGTTTAACGAAAACTACATGAAAGATCCACTTTCACAGATGGGTGATTCACTCGTTGTTGTCACAGATGATGATCTTCTCAAGGTTCACGTACATACCAATCAACCAGGTGTTGCACTCACGCTTGCACAAAAGTATGGGGATATCCAAACCATCAAGGTTGAAAACATGCGTTTGCAGAATGAAACCATTTTAGGTGACAGCATTCATGAACACAAGCACCCAGAACCTGAAGTGAAAAAAGTATCGAAGAAAAAAGCGAAATATGGAATTATAGCTGTAGCTTCTGGACAAGGTATTCATGATGCCTTTAAGGAACTCGGTGTTGATTTAGTGATCGATGGCGGTCAGACGATGAATCCATCAACCGAAGCATTTGTTAAAGCGGTTGAAGAACTCAATTGTGAACATGTCATCATCTTACCTAACAATAAAAATATTATTTTATCCGCAGAACAGACGTTAGACCTCTTACCTGACAGATCCATTCGCGTCCTAAAGACAAAGAGCATTGCTCATGGTTATTCATCACTGATGGCATTTGATCCAACAGAAGATATTGATGATAACGTTGAACAGATGATGGAAATCGTTGGTAACATGCGTTCAGGTGAAGTGACCTATGCCGTTAGAGATACCGAATTAAACGGTGTCCAGATCAAAAATGGTGATTTCATTGGAATCACCCGTGGTGAAATCAAAGTATCAACTCAGTCAAGACTAGATACAACACAGGGATTACTCGATGACATGATTGATGAGGATAGAGAAATCATTACGATTTTCTATGGCAATAACGTTGATGAAGAAGAACTCGATTTGGTGGTAGCTCATGCGAAAAAGCTCAACCCAGACATTGAAGTCGATGTAATCGAGGGTAAGCAAGATATATATTCATATATTATTGCTGTTGAATAAGGATAAAAAAAGGTGTTCGCACCTTTTTTAATGGCGGACGTGGTGGAATGGTAGACACGCATGTTTGAGGGGCATGTGGCCGAGTAAGGCCGTGTGAGTTCAAGTCTCATCGTCCGCACCACAAAAATTTAGAGGTTTGATACAATTTGCACTTTTTAAGTAAAAGTAGGCATGCATCAGACCTTTTTTTCATGCAGAAAGGGAGATTTTTCCCTATAATACAAATTTTATGTGTTCTGTAGAGGTTCGAGAACTTTTACTGAGTATATTTGATTTCTTCATACAACCTCTTAGCGATTACTCAACGATTTATACAATTACGGAATTAAGTACAATAAATATTGCATAAATATAGATAAGGTGATAAAATATAGTTAGAAAGTAAGAAAATAGGAAAATAGGAGAGGGGTAGATTCGATGATTATAGAGTTAAGAAAAAAATCTCAGATTACGATACCCAAAGAAATCATTAATGAGTTAAATCTTCAAGAAAAAGATCAACTTGACATTTCTATAAAAAATGGAGTCATTGTGATAGAACCAGTCGCAATATATTCAAAATCATACATCCAAAAATTAGAGGAAACTGTGATGAGAATTAACGAAGACCCTTCAAAGTACGATGTTGGACCTTTTAAATCTGTAGAGGAAGCGATAAACTACTTAGAAGATTCTGATGAAGATGATGAGAAAGACAAAGAATCAAAATAATGACTTATGAAATATTGTTTTCGTCAAGGTTTAAGAAGTCTTTTTCTAAGTTGCAAAATCATGAAAAGAGATTATTCTACAATAAACTATCTTTATTTATAGAGAATCACAGACACCCAAGTCTTAGATCAAAAAAGATTAAAGGTAGTGACATTCTATTTGAGTCTAGTATAAATATGTCAATCAGAGTAATTTGGACATATCAAAATGAGAATTTGATATTGATGTTAGACATTGGTCACCATGACATTTTTAACAAACTATAGCATTTATTTTCATATATAATTAAGAACTATATAAGTTGATGGTAGTGTCAAGAATTTTGTGTAAATGAAATGAATTAAAGTATTAGAACTCTCTTTAGTGCTTTTAGGATTTTGAAGCGCGTCGCTTAATTGAACATTTCATTCAGTTCAGCAGTCACAAGTTTAAAGTCTTTATGGATTCGCATTTGGAATCTCTGATTATAATCTCCAGCATAAGTACCGATGAACCGGATGAGTGAATCCTCATTTGGGAACTGCTCTTTACGCTTCGTGTAACGCTTTAAGTGCTTATTGAATCCCTCTATGAGATTCGTCGTGTAGATGGAAGCTCTGATCTGTTTAGGGAAAGACAATAAGGTAAATAGTGACGGGTTATTCTTCAATAGTGCAGTGTCTTTAGGATACCTTTTATCCCAGGTTTGAATGAATTCGGTCAAAGCTGTTTCTGCATCCTCAAGAGCGTCTTGAGTATAAACTGTC
>JAVEVJ010000075.1:0-5680 GCA_034005105.1 Acholeplasmataceae bacterium
GGTAAACCCTCCAAGGATAAAGCAACCTGGTTAAACTATGAGCAGGAAATGCGGAAGAACAAAGTTCCTGAATGGTACATCTGGTCTGCAAGTCAAATCAAGTACATGTTTCCAAAAGCACATGCTACGGCTTATGTCATTATGGCGATGCGCATCGCTTGGTTTAAAGTCTATCAACCCCTTCTTTTCTATTCAGGCTTTTTCTCCAAGCGTGTCGATCAGTTTGACTACGAAGTGATGGTCGCTGGAGCGAATGCTATTCGTAACAAATTGATTTCACTCAATGAATCTTATAACCTCAAGGTCAAAGATGAAAACCTGATCGTCACCTTAGGGGTTGCATTAGAGATGACCAAACGTGGCTTCAACTTTTTACCCGTTGATATCAACTTATCAGAGGCTACCATCTTCAAGATGGAAGATAAGGGACTTAGGATGCCCTTTAGAGCTATCGATGGGCTTGGTGATGCGGTTGCTTATGATATTATTGAAAAACGATCAGAAAAAGCATTTACATCACGTGATGATGTAAAAGAAAGAACACGCATCAATAAAACTGTCTTTGAGAAGTTAGAAACATATGGTGCTTTTAAGGATTTAAAAGCGGAAAATAATGTGATAGATGCAGGTTTGTTTGCACTTCTATAAACACTGTTATATAATGTATGTGAATAGGAGTTGATGTTTATGCGTACGTCTAATCCAGTCTTTAGACAATTAGAAAGAAGCGAGGCTTACGTAGGATCTGAAGCGGCGAGTTACCGCGGTATTATTTTTAAGACCGCAATCTTACTCATTTCAGCTGTCATCAGTGGATTTTTGTTTATCTATGGCGTAGGAACGGGATTTATTCCATTTGAAATGGTTGTTCCGATGTTGGTGGGTTCATTTATACTTGCGTTTATCTCCGTTATTGTCTCATCAAGAAGCGTTCGATTTGCAGCACCATTCGCATTGATTTACGCACTTTCTGAGGGAATTGTTCTCGGTTTAATTACCACATTAATTGATTTGATAGCCCCAGGTGTTGCTGTAGCCGCACTTCTAGCTACTGCAGCGATCTTCACCGTGATGCTCTTCTTATACAGTTCAAGAACCATTCGTGTAACCCCACGATTTAGACGTATGATGTATTCTATTTTGTTAGGCATCTTACTCTTTGTTGTCTTAGGTTTAGTGCTGCCACTCTTTGGTGTTGCTATTCAGTTTACAGATGGTATTATCTTACTGGTTAGCGGCGTTATGATTGTTGTCGGAGCCTTTATGTTAACCCTCGATTTCGATCGTGCTGAAATGATTGTTGAAGGTGGCATGGATAAATCCTATGAATGGATGGTTGCTGTGGGTCTCATGGTAACGCTCGTATGGATTTATATTGAACTCTTAAGATTTTTAGCGATTCTATCACGCAATCGCAGTTAATAATAAATTGTTGAAAAGAAGTAGTAATCAAGTCACTTCTTGTTAGCGATCATGGGTCGGTGAAAGCCATGTCAAGAACCTTGATGAATTCATCTTGGAGAGGTGCTAATCACACCCGGAGAGTCCCCGTTACGGATATTGAGTGCTAAAGCTTTGCTTTAGAACTAAGGTGGTACCGCGTTCAAACGTCCTTAGATCATGTCTGGGACGTTTATTTATTTTAATAACATGGGAAATGAGGAATGATGATGAAAGATCAATTGATTCAAATGAAAGATGAAGCCTTAAAACGTATTGATGAAGCTTCATCACTTGATGAAATGGAAGCCATTCGGGTTGCCTACTTAGGTAAAAAAGGTGAAATCCAGTTGATGATGTCAAAACTAAGAGACCTATCAAATGAGGAAAGACCTGCTTTTGGTGCTCTGATTAATTTAAGTAAAACAGAAGTTGAACAAGCACTTTATGACAAAAAGATCAAACTCGAACAAGAAGAACTCTTAAGTGTTTTAGAAACTGAAAAAATCGATGTAACACTACCGGGTTATCAGTTCTATCAGGGAACGATTCACCCACTCAGTCAGGTGATTGAAGATGTTGAAGATCTCTTCGTGGGTCTCGGTTATGAGGTAGCAGAAGGACCTGAACTCGAAAATGATCACTATAACTTTGAAATGATGAATTTAACTAAAGATCATCCTGCACGCGCCATGCAAGATTCGTTTTATATCGATGAAAACAATTTGCTTAGAACCCATACATCACCTGTACAAGCGAGATCGATGCTAGAAAAGAAGGGTAAGCCCCTTCGGATTATTTGTCCTGGTAAGGTTTATCGCAGGGATGATGATGATCCGACACATAGCCATCAATTCATGCAGATTGAAGGACTCGTTGTCGATCATAATATCACATTTGCAAACTTAAAGGATGCTCTTTTGACGATGGTTAAACATCTCTTTGGAGAAGAACGTGTCATTCGACTACGTCCTTCTTACTTTCCGTTTACGGAACCTTCCGTTGAAGTCGATGTCAGTTTTACTAAGAAGGATGGTTCAACCGGATGGATTGAAGTCCTTGGTGCGGGGCAGGTTCATCCAAATGTACTTGAAATGGGTGGATATGATCCTAAAATCTATCAAGGCTTTGCCTTCGGTATCGGTGTTGAACGTATCGCTATCTTAAAATATGATATTGACGATATTCGTCATTTCTATACAAACGACCTCAGATTTCTAAGTCAGTTCAAGGGGGTAGGCAAATGAAAATACTTGAATCCATCCTCAAAGAATTTGTGGATGTACCAGATAATATCTATGAATTAACCAACCAAAAGATCATTGAAGTTGAATCTTTTTTACCCGTTAATGAAGCAACAGATCTCGTCATTGGACATGTTCTTACCTGCGAAGAACATCCCAATTCTGATCACTTACATGTCACAACCGTTGATTTAGGTGATCGCGTAGAACAGATTGTCTGTGGTGCACCTAATGTCGCAAAAGGTCAATATGTCGTAGTTGCACAAGTAGGCACCATTCTTCCTGGAAATTTTGAGATTAAAGAAGCGAAAATTAGAGGTGTTGCATCGAGTGGCATGATCTGTTCACTCAATGAACTTGGACTCGATGAATCACTCATTCCAGACAAGTTTAAAGATGGTATCTTCTATTTTGATACACCTAAAGAAATAGGCAAACCTGCACTGAATGAACTATCACTTGAGGGTTTTGTAATGGAACTAAAACTGACCCCTAATCGCTCAGATCTCTTATCACATCTAGGATTTGCCTATGATCTAGCATCGATGACACATCAAGAAGTTAAACTAAAAAACTTTACTATCAGAGAGTCATCAAAGAAAAACCCGATCCAAGTCATCCTTGAAACGGATGGATGTTTGCGCTATTATGCTAGACATTTTGAAAACATCGAAGTTAAAGAATCTCCTTGGTGGCTTAAATCAAGACTCTTAGCTTATGGTATTCATCCGATCAACAATGTTGTAGATATCAGTAACTATGTCTTAATTGAATATGGAACTCCACTTCACATGTTTGATTATCAAAAATTATCATCTGATGTCATTTTAGTGAGAGATGCCAAAGAACATGAAGAAGTTATCACACTCGATGGTGAAAAAAGACAACTCACATCTGATGATGTCGTGATAACCAACAGCAAAGATGTGATCGCCATCGGTGGTGTGATGGGACTAGCAAATTCGATGATTGATGAAAAGACAACTTCTGTTGTCTTAGAAGCAGCTCTTTTTGATCCTAAGCGCATTCAAAAGACGGTGAAACGACTCAATCTTCGCAGTGAATCATCCCTTCGCTTTGAACGTGGTATTGATTATAAACGCGTTAAATTGGGACTCGAGCGAGCAACAGAACTCTTGATTGAACTTGCGGGAGCAACCGTCAGTCAAGGAATTATCGAAAAGATTCATCACGTCACAGAAAACCCGCGTGTTCAAGTACCTAAAAACTACTTTAGTGAAGCTTTAGGTGTTCATATCAGTGAAGAAGAATTACACAAGATCTTTAAGAATTATCACTATCAAGTGGAAAAAACAAAGGACCACTATCTTTTGCAAGCACCAAGTTATCGTAACGATTTATTAATCGATGCTGATTTTCTTGAAGAAGTTGCTAGAATGTATGGACTGGATAACATCCCAATGACACCCTTTGATAAACCACTACCTGGAAAACTGACACAAAAACAAAAGCGTTTAAGACATATTAGACATCATCTATCATCTTTGGGTCTATACGAAGTGATCACCTATTCACTTATCAAGGAACAAGATGTCAATCGATATAACACGATAGGAAATCCAGTATCTATTTTAATGCCGTTATCAGAGGATAAAAAGACACTTAGACAATCCCTTGTCCACGGCCTACTTGAAGTTATTAACTTCAATCAATCGCGTCGTCAAGATGATGTCGCCATCTTTGAAATCGGTAATTGTTTTGCTGAGGGTATTGAAGATCTTCATCTAGGGATTGCACTTTCAGGTAGATGGCATGAAAATCCTTGGAAGAAAGAACGAATCGAACCCGATTTTTATGTACTAAAAGGTATTGTTGATCATCTATTCTCTCCTATGGGAATTGAACTTCGTTACGCTGAATCATCAAAGGTGAATAGCTATCATCCCTATAGACAAGCTGAAGTCATCTATCAAGATCAAGTGATTGGTCAACTTGCAGAAATCCATCCGAGTGAGGTCAAGCGACTCGATATTCAACCGACCTATATCTTTGAAATCAACTTAAAACCTCTTTTAGATGAACATCAGAAAGTTGAGTATCAACCCGTATCCAAATACCCAACAGTGACCAGAGATTTAGCCTGCGTTGTGAAAGAAGAATATCAGGCAGGTTTACTCATCGATATCATCAAACAGACCGCTAAAAAGTATTTAAAACACCTTGAAATCTTTGACATCTATCAGGGATCATCCATTGAAAAAGGCTATAAATCCATGGCGTTCTCATTGATCTTTGGAGATGATGAAAAGACATTATCTGCAGAAGAGGTCGATCAGATAATGAAAAAGATTACCAAGAGACTTGAATTTGAATATCAAGTAGTCATTCGAAGTTAAAACCTGATTCGTCAGGTTTTTCATTTCAATTCATGAGATATCATGTATAATATACTTTAGGTGATAGCATGTTAATTTATAATCTAACTCATGAAGAGTTAGTCATCTTTTTAGAATCACACGGCCATAAAAAATATCGAGCCGATCAAATCTGGCAATGGTTATATAAAAACAAGGTACAGTCCTTTGATGAGATGAATAATGTACCGGGTGAAATCATTACCTTACTCAAAGAAAACTTTAGGTTAAATGCATTAGAACTTGTGTTAAAACACGTCAGTGCAGATGGTACCATCAAGGCTTTATATAGTCTTGAAGATGGTCATTTAATCGAGTCTGTTTTGATGAAACAACACTATGGAAATTCGATTTGTGTGACCACACAGGTTGGATGCAATATTGGGTGTTCCTTTTGTGCATCAGGATTACTTAAGAAAAAAAGAGATCTCACCTCGGGTGAAATCATTGCTCAGATCATTGAAACAGAAAAGATATTAGGTGAACGCATTTCTTATGTGGTTGTTATGGGAATTGGTGAACCCTTTGATAATTATCAAAACCTGCTTAAGTTTTTAACAACGATCAATCATCCCAAAGGATTAGCCATCGGTGCGAGACATATCACCGTTTCAACATCAG
>JAVEVJ010000076.1:0-5593 GCA_034005105.1 Acholeplasmataceae bacterium
ACGTAAAGTACTATAATGAAATACGCACAGCTTATTCTCTAAAATATAAAAGCCCAATTCAATATCGAATTGAGCAATTATATTTATAAAACTTTTTTAATGTCTACAAAGTCTTTACTATTTCAATTCGTTTGGGGCTTTTCTTATTTACTCACTTATTTATAAAGTCTTATAACTTCGTTTGACTCTGCACTCAAAATCCCTATAATGAAGGTGAAAAGATAGTGTATAGGAGTTTTGTAGATGATAGCAGTCAAGCGAGCAAAACAAGGAGATCGAATTCAGTTATCTCAGTTAAAAAAGGGTCAAAAAGCTAAAGTTATTCAACTAAACACATGTGATAGAGCGTTTCGTAGACGTCTTTTAGATATGGGGATTACCGAAGGTGTGCATCTCAAAATGAAAAAGATAGCACCTCTAGGAGACCCCGTTGATCTAGAACTCAGAGGATATGAACTCTGTTTAAGAAAAGCTGATTTAGAGCTCATTGAAGTCGAGGTGATTTCATGAGAATTGCTCTTGTCGGCAATCAAAACTCAGGTAAAACAACCCTGTTTAATTTACTCACTGGTACTCATCAAAAAGTGGGAAATTGGCCAGGTGTTACCGTTGAACGTAAAATAGGTATCATTCGTGGTACCGATTTTGAACTCATTGATCTTCCAGGTATTTATTCACTATCACCTTATAGTCTAGAAGAAAATATCTCTCGAAGTTTTTTATTTGACGAACAGGTCGATTTAATCTTAAATGTCATAGATGCAACATCAATTGAGCGAAGCCTTTATTTAACCACGCAACTTTTAGAACTCAATATACCGGTTGTCATGGCACTCAATATGATGGATATAGCGGATAAAAGAGGAATCAAGTTTGATCTTGAAACATTAGAAAAAAGATTAGATACAACCATATTACCGATTTCTGCACTCAAAAAAACCAACGTTTTCAATTTAATTCAAACGATTAAGCAAGGTGATTACAGACGTAATCTTTATCAACATATCTATGATCACGAACTTGAAAAATTGATTGCTGAACTAGAGCCATTGGTGGATACCAAGCACCCTCGCTTTTTAGCAGTCAAAGTGATTGAAAGAGATCCGTTATTTGAAAGTTATTTAGATGAGAAAGTGGAATCGTTAGTCAATGATTATTCATCAAAATATCATCGCGATATGGAACAAGTGATTGCCGATGAGAGATATCGCTATATTGAATTTGTAAGAGATGAAGCGGTTTTAGCAAAACAACAAAACTTAACGCTTACAGATCGACTAGATAATATCTTTTTAAATCGCTATTTAGCTATCCCCATATTTATCATCATCATGTTTGGAGTTTACTATCTTGCTGCAGGACCATTTGGTAGTTGGACAGTTGATCTTGTCGATGGGGTCATCACTCACCTCAAGGAATGGATGGAAGTTTTTCTTACCGATGTTAATGCGTCACCTTGGGCTGTATCACTCGTTGTTGATGGTATTCTTGCAGGTGTTGGTGCGATACTTAATTTCTTACCCCAACTCATCATTCTCTTTATCTTAATATCTTTACTTGAGACAACAGGGTATATGGCAAGAATCGCATTTTTCCTCGATCGCATTTTTCAAAAAGTAGGTTTATCAGGAAAATCCTTGATTCCTTTCATTGTGGGTTCAGGATGCAGCGTTCCTGCAATAATGTCTGCACGAACGATTAATGATGAGACAGAAAAGAAAATGACCATCATGTTGACTCCATTTATACCGTGCAGTGCAAAATTACCAATTGTTACACTCTTTGCAGGTTATTTTTTTGGTGATCGTTCCGGTTTTGTTGCAGCATCTCTTTACTTTTTAGCAATCATCATTATTTTGGTATCTGCAATTGCTATGAAAAAAATACTCTTTAGAGGAAAGACTTCAAGTTTTATTTTAGAGTTACCAGAATATAAAAGACCCAGTCTTCGCTATTTGTGGTTTGATGTGTCATCGAAAGCCTTAGCATTTATTGAACGTGCGGGTTCGATTATTCTCATCGCATCGATTGTCATTTGGTTTTTGCTCTCATTCAATTGGAGGATGACCTATGGTGTTCAAGTTGATGATTCCATGCTAGCTTCCATCGGACGTCTGATCTCATGGATCTTTTATCCCATGCTTGGTGAGCTTTCATGGGCAGCAAGTGTATCAGCTATTCAAGGATTGATTGCAAAAGAACAAGTTATCGGTTCGATGGCGATTATTGCGGGATATTCATCGGATGTTACACAAGGATCACTTCTTTTTACAAGCGGTATTTTTAGATTCTTTACAGCATCATCTGCCTATGCCTTCATGGTATTTAATCTTTTCTCTGCACCCTGTTTTGGTGCCATCGGAGCGATGAGAGAAGAGCTTGGGACAACGAAACGGATGTGGAAAGCTGTTTTATTTCAAACAGGGCTTGCCTGGTTATTAGCTGTTCTTGTTTTTCAATCAGGTCGTCTATTAGAGGTGATATTATGACACTGACTGATTTCATTATTCTACTGATTGTTGGTGCGTTTGTTGGACTCATCCTTTGGCGGATGCTAAGAAAAAAAGATGAAGGAGTATGTGCACGCTGTTCATACAACAGAGCATGTTCAAAAAGTGATTGTTTCCCAAATGTAAAGAAAAACGATATCGAGTCTTGATATCGTTTTTTCATTTTTACTTTTTGTTCGGTTGATTAACGACCACTTGAGGGAAGGGTATTTCAATCTTGTTCTCATCAAGGATTTCCTTAATCCTTTGTCTTATAGCACGTTCCACACCATAATGCTGTTCATTAAGTGTTTTACAGGTTGCTCGCATGTCAACACTGCTTGAATTGAGGTTGGTCACACCAATAATCTTAGGATCTTCAACGATTTCAGGAAAGTCCTTTCTGATCTTTGGAAGTTCACTGTTTAGAATTTCAATTGTTTTTTGCATATCTTCTTGGTAAGCAATACCAAACTCAACAACTGCAATCGAATAATCTTTCGAAAAATTGATAAGCGATGTAATTTCACCATTGGATAATATGAGGATTTCGTTTTTCCAATTTTTGATGCGTGTGGTCTTTAGACCAATATCGATAACCTCTCCTTTGAATCCCTTCACTTCGACTTTATCACCTACATCGAAATGGTGTTCAAAGATAATGAAGAATCCAGCGATTAAATCGTTGATAAACTTTTGTGCTCCAAGACCAATCACAAGACCTAAGATACCTAAACCAGCAAGCGCTGGAGCTACATTGACACCCCAGATAGCGAGGATAATCAAAATGGATAAAATCCCTACGGTATAGCGTATGATACTTCGTATAACGCGAGCAACCGTTCGTTTTCTTCTTTGATTGGGTCCAGGTTTTTGTCCGATGCGTTTGAGCGTTATCTTAGCAATCCTTAAGATGAGTAACGCGATAAATAATACGACAAGTGAAGAAATGATTCGACCCACCGATTCACCTAATCCAACAATGATATCATCCCACGTAGTGATCACATAGGCAATGAAATCAAAGTTCCAAACATATAGAAGAAAGGCTATGGAACCAATGAGTAATAGAAAAGATAAGAAGTAAATGAGGATAATAATCCACTTCTTTAATGTGTCTTCATTTTTTTTAATCAAACGGTTCTCAAAAATGAGAATAAGTGCGACTACGATAATAGTAATCGCTGTGAGTGTTATATTGAGTCCGATTGAGGCAAAAAAGAGTTTATTTAGCATAGATATACCCCTTTCATTTGTCTATATTATAACATATTTAAGGTGTGATTTAGGGCTCTTAGAGCTTTTGAAGAGAAATACAACAAAATCATTTTAAAATGTGTGTAAAAGTGTTAAAATGTATTTGCATTTTGGAAAGGTGGGTCATACATGGATAAGAATCACGAACTCACACCGTTTTTTACCAAATTGGTCGAATATGCAGAAAGCAAAACCATCTGTCACGATGTTCCTGGGCATAAATTAGGTCAAATCCCCAATGAACTCATGGACTTTGTTGGACCGAACATGTTTAAACTTGACGCTAATGCACCACGTGGTCTTGATAACTTAAATCGTCCTACAGGTGTTATTAAGGAAGCAGCAGAATTGATGGCTGATGCGTTTAAAGCAGAAAAAGCATATTTTTTAACCGGTGGAACGACCATGGGTATCCTCGCGATGATCATGAGCGTTTGTCGTGCAAAAGAAAAAATTATTTTACCAAGAAATGTCCATAAATCGGCAATCAATGCCCTTATATTAAGTGGTGCGATTCCGATTTTTGTTCAACCATATATCGATGAAGAATTAGGTATTGCCAATCATATGGATTTCGCTGCAGTTGAAAAAGCGATTCTAGAAAATCCAGAAGCAAAAGCTGTCTTCGTTATCAACCCAACCTACTTTGGTGTAACAAGCAATCTTCAAAAGATTGTTGAGTTAGCTCACGAAAAAGAGATGATGGTTTTAGTCGATGAAGCACACGGTTCACATCTACCCTTTTCATCACAACTTCCTGCATCAAGTATGGAAGCAGGAGCTGACATGAGCTCGTGTTCGCTTCATAAGACGGTGGGATCACTGACACAAAGTTCGATCCTGATTACACAAGGACCAAGAATTGATCATTTGAGACTTCGTTCAACGATTAACATGATTCAAAGCACGTCCCCCTCAAGTCTTTTACTATCAAGCCTTGATGTTGCAAGAAAACATATCTACTTTGAAGGAGCTAAAGAAATTCCTTTGCTCATTGAAATGGCAAAACATACCAGGGAGAAAATTAACCAAATACCTGGACTCAAAGCGATGGATGATAACTATTTTGTTTCACATCAATCCTATGATTATGATGAGACCAAACTGCTTATCAAAGTCTCCGAGTTAGGTATCAGCGGATTTGATGTCTATAAAGAACTCTTTGACGATCACCACATCCAATTGGAACTTGCAGAAACACACCTTGTATTAGCTGTACTTTCCGTAGGCACAAGACAAAGTGATTTAGATGCACTCGTTGATGCATTAAAAAAGGTATCAACTAAATACAGTGCACTCCACTTGCCACGCATAGAACCCAAGGTCAAAGTAACATTTCCTGAAGCCTATACAAGACCTCGTGAAGCGTATCATGCACCAAAGAAGATAGTAACACTCAGCCAAGCAGTTGATGAGATTGCTGCTGAATCCATCATGATTTATCCACCAGGTATACCCATTGTTATCCCAGGTGAAATCATTAGCCAAGATATCTTGGACGACTTAGAGTTTTATCAGCGTAGCGGTTCAGTCATCCTAAGTGATACTGAAGGTGGTTACGTTAAAATCATTGATAAAGAATATTGGGAAAAATGGAGCGAAGTTTATGAAGATGAATAAAGTTGATTTATCTTTCCAAAGTTGTAAGAGTTCGTATGAAGAAGCGGATGTTGTCATCTTTAGTGTACCGATGGATGCAACCACATCATTTCGACCAGGTACAAGATTTGCAGGTAACGCGATTCGTGTAGATTCTTTTGGTGTTGAGTGGTATTCACCATATCGTGAACGTGATTTAAATGAATTTAAGACAGCGGATATTGGAGATCTTGATCTACCAATCGGAG
>JAVEVJ010000012.1:0-21106 GCA_034005105.1 Acholeplasmataceae bacterium
AGGCATCACAGACGGTTGCTGATATCAGTTCACAAGCAACCAATGAGTTCAACTACTATGGTGATCTAGGATTGATGATCAATGATGTTGATGAGTCAGCAAATGATACCATTGATCTTATCTTGACAACCGATGATTACTTCACGAGCGAATGGATTCTAGATTGGTTAAACAATTAAGTTTAAAGGCACATCCTAGATGTGCTTTTTTATTGTCTATCGTTTTTTCAAAACACTCATGTCACGCATAGCGTATAATAAGAGTATGAGGTGTTCAAGATGAAAATATCAAAGACAAAGTTTATCAACTATATTAGATGCGATCGCTATCCTGCACTTGATGAAATCTATAGAGACAAAGAAAAAGCTGTTGTCTCCTTTACTGAAGATGTTGAACTTGATGACCTGATCAGTCTAGAAAACAAAGAAAAGATTCAATCAATGATCAGTTCAATGTATGATACAGAAGAAGACGAAGATGTTGATCTACTTCAAAAAGATGATCCTCAAATGGAAGTTATGCTTCCATACTATAATCAGATAGAAGTTCTAGCGGGAAAGATTATCGAACAAAAATATCATGGTGAAGTAACCTACAACTTAGATACCTATAAACAGAAACGTTTTAGCTATGAAAAAGATGGTTTTCATTTTTACTGCTTTTTGGATGGCTATCAAGAAGATGAACAAACCATTCGTATCTTTGAAGTCAAAGCGACGACATCAAAGAAATTTATCAATCTCATGTACAAAGATGACGATAAAAACAAGGTACCTGTTTTTGTCGAATCCCCTGATGGAATCCTCTACCTTCAAGAAGATGTTAATGGATGTATCAATCAAGATTATCAAAAGAAGATTGACAAACTCAAACAAAGATTATCAAAAGAGGGAAGATATATCTATGATATCGCTTATCAGCGCTATGTTTTTGAGCACTCCATTAAGACGAAGAAAAATGCAAAATACTATTTAGTTGTCTTAAACAGCGAATATGTGCATGATGGCAAAGTGGATCAATCCAACCAACCCATCTATGGTGATGATATTATCAAGATGATTGATGTGACCTCACTCACAGAAAAAATGATGCCCATCATTAAAAATGATGTAGCAATCGTACTTCGTAGACTTGATCAAATGAACGCAAATCCCGTTCCACTTGGTCCACATTGTCAGCGTAAGGACACGAGAGAATGCCTTTTTTATCCGATCTGTTACGCACACATTCCAGAAAAAAACAGTATCTTCTCATACCTTCAGGGTAACTTTGGTTTTGAGGATGAAACAGGTACTAAGCATGATCGATTTGAACTGATCAATGAAGGTATCGTTAAAGCACAAGATATACCTAGATCTTGGTTGAAACGAGAAAACAATATCATCCAACGCAATGTGATGGAGACAAACAAACCCTACTATCATCATGAAAAGATGAGAGCAGGTATAAAATCTTTAAGATATCCAATCTACCATCTTGATTTTGAAACATTCCCTTGTCCACTTCCGCGCTACAAAGGAGAAAGTCCCTACACACAATCGCTTTTCCAGTTTTCGATTCATATTGAAAGAGAACCTGGCATCTGTGATAAAGACAAAGATAATGTATCTTTTATCGCAAGCTCGCATAAAGACTTAAGATATGAACTTGTTCAAAAAATGATGGATACCATTAAACCCGATGGAGGCTCTATTATGGTATACAATCAATCCTTTGAACAGACAAGACTCAAAGAAATGGCGAAGATTTTTCCAGAACATAGTGAGCGATTACTCGATATGGTCGATCGTCTTTTCGATCTAATGTACTTACTAAAGGGTAATTCAAAAATGTTTAAAGCTCTCGGTTTTTCAGAAGAAGAAGGAAAGATCATCAACTACTATCATAACGATTTAAACGGTTCCTTTTCGATTAAGAAAGTACTGCCCATCTTTAGCAAACTAACCTATAAGGGAATGGCAATTGGTAATGGAACCGAAGCACTTGTTGCTTATGCAAAGTTTCCAAGTATGGATGAGACGACCTTTCATCAAACGTATCATGACCTTCTAGAGTATTGTAAACAGGATACATGGGCAATGGTAGAGATACTTAACAAGTTAAGACAAATCTAATAAGTAATTATTAGAAATCTATCGATATAAAACAGTTGAAAACGGCTTATTTAGGCAAGATTTCTTGTATATTTAATCAATATCTACTATAATAATACAAAGAGGAGGACATGAAGATGCTTCATATTTATAACTCACTTACACAAAGCATAGAACCATTTGAATCGATCAAACCAAAACGTGTGAGCATGTACATCTGCGGTCCTACCGTTTATGGTGATATTCACCTTGGAAATGCACGTCCCATCATCTTTTTTGATGTATTCAAGCGTTACCTATCACATCAGGGATATGACGTTCTTTTGGTTTCAAATATTACCGATGTTGATGATAAGATTATTGATAAAGCAAAGATCGAAAACATTTCAGAAGAAGAGGTATCAAAAACCTATCTTTTACGCTTTATTGAGATGACACAAGCACTGAATAGTGCACTTCCTGATATGATGCCAAAAGCAACCGAATACGTTCACCAAATGATTGACTATATCGATGAACTGATCGAAAAAGAATATGCCTATATTAGACCTTCGGGTGTTTATTTTAGAGTATCAAAAGTAGCATCTTATGGAATCCTCAGCAAACAACAGATAGATGAGTTATCTCAAGGTGTAAGAATAACACTGGAGGACGACAAAGAAGATCCCCGTGATTTCTCTGTTTGGAAAAATACAGAGGATGGACTTCGTTACCCATCACCTTGGGGCCATGGAAGACCTGGTTGGCATACGGAGTGCGCGGTGATGAACCACGAGATCTTTGACGGTGAAATCGATATCCACGGTGGAGGAACTGATCTTAAGTTTCCTCATCATGAAAATGAAATAGCCCAAGCATGCGCTCACGATCATCATCAGATTGCTCGTTATTGGATGCATGTGGGTAGACTCGATATTAATCAAACAAAGATGAGTAAATCACTGGGCAATGTCGAACTTGTCAAGGATTTGATCAAGGCTTATGATCCGCTTGCCTTTCGTCTTTTAATGATCGCTCATCACTACCGGATGCCCATCAATTACTCAAACGATTTAATGGAACAATTTAGTAAAGAATATGATAAAATAAAACGAAGCCTTAAAAAAGCTTTTTTAACCATCTCGCTTTCAAAAGCATTTTCATTTGAATTGGACAGATCCTTCATGGATACGTTTTATCAATTGATGGATGATGATCTCAATACACCCAATGTCATTACGTTGATATACGACTTGTTAAAAGCGATGAACAAAGAAAAAGATGTCAATCGTCTAGCTGTTCTCTATCAGACAACGAAGACCATTTTAGATATTTTAGGTATTATGCCACGCTATGAACTAACAGACGATACCCTCTCATTGTATAAGGCGTGGGAACAAGCACGAAGTGAAAAGGATTATACGCGAGCTGACCGTATCAGAGAGCAGCTAAGTCAAAGAGGATGGATGTCATTTTGAATGGTCTAACCCTCGCCTATATCGGCGATAGTTATTATGAACTTTTAGTTAGAAAGTACTTAATTGACCAGAAATTAACCGCGGTCAATGATTTACATAAACGAGCGATCTTATTTACATCAGCTCAAGCACAATCACAGATCATCAACCATTTGATCGATGATGGATGCTTAGCAAATGACGAAATCGATCTTTACAAACGCGGAAGAAACGCAGCTGGAAGAGGTCGACACAATGTGGACGCCAAAACATACGCACAAGCAACAGGTTTTGAAGCTTTAATCGGTGGATTATATCTTTTGAATCAAAAACGTGCGGATGACCTTATAGTAGAAGCGATCAAGTGGATCGAGAAAGGAAAGCCTCATGGAAAAAGCGGTGGAAAAGAAAATGAGTAAACGTGAAGCCAACCAGGATTTAGATGCACTTATCGATGATGGTTCTGATCAAACAATCGATAAGCCCAAACGCAGCAAAGGTCCTAAAACCGTTATTAAAGAAGAATTAGTCACCATGCAAGGTGATCCTTTAGGGTTGCATGTTCCATTAGATGATGAACCCGAAGAAGCCATCGATCTCAAATCAAGAGTTAAAACAAAAGATGATATCGTTGTTGAACGCTATAACCCAGAGATAGAAAAAGGTTTATCAACCGAAGAAGTTGAACTGAGACAGATGGCAGGACTTGCTAATGTCGGAGATATGGGATCATCAAAATCCATACCTACCATTATCACGTCCAATATATTTACCTTCTTCAATTTTTTGAACTTTGGTATTGCTGCTTGGTTGATTTCAGTCAAAGCAGCCATCTCACAACTCTTTTTCATGGGTGTTATCACTGCCAATATTACGATTGGTATCATCCAAGAAATACGTGCTAAAAAGACGATTGATAAACTCTCGTTATTAACCGCACCAACCGCACTTGTTATGCGTGATGGTACGGAATTAGAAATCGGTATTTCGGATGTTGTTATCGATGATATTTTGTTCCTATCATCAGGTAAGCAGATTCCAGCAGATGCTGTAGTTCGACAAGGTGTTGTCGAAGTCAATGAATCCTTATTAACCGGTGAATCCGATCCCATCATTAAGAAAAAAGGAGACACCCTTTATTCAGGTTCTTTCATCGTATCAGGTACCTGTTATGCACAAACAACAGCTGTAGGACATAACATCTACATTCAAAAGTTAACAAATCAAGCTAAAAAATATAAAAAGCCTCAATCTGATTTACTGGGATCGCTCAAGGCGATTATTCGTATCGTTGGCGCACTCATCATACCGATTGCAGCAACACTTTTCTATTTGATGAGTACCTACTCCGATCTACCCTATAATGAAATCGTACAAAAGACTGCTGGTGCAATGATTGGTATGATACCATCGGGTCTCTTCTTATTAACATCCATGGCACTCGCTGTTGGCGTTATCCGTCTTGCACAAAACAATACGCTTGTGCAGGAACTCTACTGTATCGAAATGCTCGCACGTGTCGATACGCTCTGTCTAGATAAGACCGGAACCATCACGGATGGTACGATGACTGTTAAAAGCATTATTGAGTATAAAAATGATACAGGACTCGCATTAAAAAATATTGTTTCTGCCATGATTAACGCACAAAACGATTCCAATCTCACATCCGATGCACTTGCTGAACGTTTTGGAACCGCTAAACGTATTCGTCATAAAGCATTGATTGCATTTTCAAGTCAAAGAAAGTATTCAGCAGTTCAATTCGATCGTTACGGAACATTTGTTTTAGGTGCTCCAGAATTTGTCATCAAGGATAATTATCATCAAATAGCAAAAGAAGTCGATAAGCAATCACAAGAAGGCTATCGTGTCTTAGCGGTCGCTTATAGTGATGGGGATATTATCGATAACCAAGTTCAAGGCAAGGTAACTCCTTTAGCATTGATTATGATTGAGGATACCATTCGTCCTGATGCCATCGATACGATTGAGTACTTCAAGTCACACAATGTTGATGTCAAAGTTATTTCTGGGGATAATCCAGTGACCGTATCACGTATTTCACAGCGTTCAGGTATTGCAAACGCCGATAAATATATCTCGTTAGAAGGTATGCAGGATAAGGAAGTTGTCAGATCTGCATCACGCTTCACCGTCTTTGGACGCGTTTCACCTCATCAAAAGAAGTTACTCATTGAATCACTTAAAAACAATGGTCGTACGGTTGCGATGACAGGTGATGGTGTCAATGACATCTTAGCCCTCAAAGAAGCAGATACTTCGATTGCGATGGCTTCAGGATCTGAAGCAGCAAGAAACGTATCACATCTCGTCTTACTTGATTCTAATTTCTCCTCAATGCCCAAAGTGGTATCCGAAGGACGACGTGTCATCAATAACGTACAAAGGGTTTCGACACTGTTTTTGACAAAGACAATATTTTCATTTCTACTCGCAGTTGTCGCAATCATTAGACAAGGGGTCTACCCTATTCAACCCAATCAACTCATTTTGATTGACTATCTTGTCATTGGTATTCCATCTTTCTTCTTAGCACTTGAACCAAACAATAAACAGGTTAAGGGTAAGTTCTTGTGGAATATCTTAAAAGCAGCACTACCAGGTGCACTTGTGGTCATGATCAACAGTTTAATTATCTTTGCTTTCCAACCCTCTTTGGGTATGTCAGATAAGATCACAGAAACTCTCGTTGTCATTTCAGCAACCGTTGTTTCACTGACCGTTCTCTATAGAGTATCAACACCCTTTAATAAAATGCGTCGTATACTCTTTATGCTCATGGTTGCAGCCTTTATCTTCGGTATCTTCTTTATGCCAAACTTCTTCCAGTTTATACCGATTGTACCGAGCAAGTTCTATGACTCTACCATCGTTTTAGGTGCTCCACACATTCTCTTACTTCTTGTACTCGCACAAGCAACATTCCCAATGATGTATGTGTTATCCAATCTCTACAGTTGGATCAAACAGTTTGTTCGAACCATCATTAACAAGATTGCAGATATCCAATAAGAAAAAGAGCGCACACGCGCTCTTTACTTTCATTTTATAATGCGTTGAACCTTTATTGAATCACGCATAGTCTATTAACATACTCGAAAAGGAGATGATCCTATGATCATTTTTGGAAAAAATGTTGTCAAAGAGGCTATTTTTGCCAAACGAGAAATATATCATCTTTATATTGATGACCAGATGAATGATCATCGATTTTTAGATTTTCTAAAAGATAAAGGTGTTTCCTATCAACAAAAATCAAAGCACGATCTCAATGTTATGACATCCAATCAACTCCATCAAGGTGTTGTTGCTGACGTTAAAGATTACGAAACCTATCAACTCGAAGATGTCATCAATGAAAATGAAATACAACACTTTTTGATATTAGATGGTATCGAAGATCCTCATAATTTAGGTGCTATCATGCGTACAGCTGAAGCGATTCAACTACAAGGCATCATCATGAGCAAGAAAAATGCTGTACCACTCAACGCTACGGTTGCCAAAGTGTCATCAGGAGCCATTGAACATGTGAAAATCATTTTGGTATCCAATGTCAATCAAGCCATTCTACAATTGAAGAAGCATCATGTTTGGGTGGTAGGCACAGATGGTCACACCGATAAAACCTATGATGATCTACCCAAAAACGTTTCACTGGCTATTGTGATGGGTAATGAAGGAGAAGGTATTCGTCCACTCGTTAAACAAAATTGCGACCTGCTCGTTAAGATTCCTATGTTTGGTAAGATTAATTCACTCAATGTGAGTGTTGCAGCAGCATTGATGATGTACAAAATGAAAGAACACTTATGATCTATGTGATGAATGATTATGAATTGATTTATCTCATCAAAACAGATGGATGTGAACATGCACTCACATTTATGTATCAAAAATATCAAAAATTCATCTGGAAAATCATTCATCAACTTCATCTTGAAGAAAAAGAACACGATGACTTCCATCAAGAAGGTTTACTGATGTTACTCAAAGCAATTCAAACATTTGATGAACATTACAATAAAAGTTTTACCAAATATTTCGAGCTGATCCTTAAACGTCATTTCTATGGTTTAATGAGAAGATTACCGACCTATCAGCTCTATGAGACAACTGACTTTGTCAAAGGGTTTGTTTTACTAGAAGAAGAAGTTGAATACCTTCGTTTTGATTCAGCTCTAGAACAAGAAGTTCATGATCGATACTTTATCTATGAACAGTCTATAAAAGAGATTGCTGAAGCGACAGGACTTAAGACAAAGCAAATCTATAACGCGATTTATCGCATCAAAGAAAAATATAAAATTATGATATAATTGAAGAGGTAGTTGACTAAGTCAATCGTAAGTGTTAAAATACATTTGCGAATGACCACAGAGGTGGTTTTTTAATGCGCGAGAAAATAATATTAGTCTGCACAGAGTGTTTGAGTCGCAATTATACAACAACAAAAAATAAAACAACGCAAAAAGAACGCGTTGAAACGACAAAATATTGCCCAAAATGTAACAAACACACACTGCATAAGGAAAGCAAATAGGAGGCTAGCAACATGGCAATCAAGCAAAAACAAGTTGAGCAAAAAAGTAAACTGCTTGAAGTTTTAACGACTGAATATAAATGGGAAAATCTACTATTAGGTATATTAGCTACCCTATCTGGAGCACTTGCCTTAATGATTATCAGTGGAAACTCATTATTAGAAATCAATGAAAATTTCCCCGTATTAGGACAAGGCAATAACGGTATTATTTTTGCATGGGTCTTGTTTGCTATCTCACTCTTTGGTTTAGCACTGGTCATATACCCTTTCTTTTTACCCGCCATTCCTGAACTTAAAAAAATCACTTGGCCTACTTTCCCCAAATTTTTAGACCATGCTGTGCGTACATTGATCTTCTTATTCCTGTTAACAGGATTCATCTTACTTTTCAACCTCTTAATCACAACACTACTCGTAGGTGAAATTATATGACGCAAAAGGTCAGATGGTATATTATTCAAACCTACTCGGGTTATGAAAATGCCGTCAAGAGTGACTTAGAGCGACGTGTAGAAAGCATGGGGATGTCTGACTACATTTTCCGTGTCATTGTTCCTGAAGAAACAGTCATTGAGAAAAAGGCTGACGGTAAAGAAAAAGAAAAGATTAAACAACTTTTCCCAGGTTACGTCTTTGTTGAAATGATTGTAACCGATGAATCATGGTTTGTTGTAAGAAATACACCACGTGTAACAGGATTTTTAGGTTCATCAGGTGGTGGTACCAAACCAGTACCCCTTGCACCCGATGAAATCAACCAAATTTTACTCAAGGTTGGTATTATCCAAAAACCAACATGGGCTCATCTATTGGGTAAGATGGTAGAAGTTATGAACGGTACTTGGCTCGGTATGAAAGGTGAAGTAACACACGTTGATGACGATCAAGAAAAGATAACGGTTGACCTTGATTTATTCGGACGTGCAACACCGACTGAAGTCAGTGCACACGATGTTAAAGAACTATAAGGCGATTTCGCCTTTTTCTTTTATTTAAATAAAAACCTCATCATCAATGAGGTTTTATGTGTTATCTAGGATTGAAAGAGAAAAACGAGTTTTTGGTTAAGAGGATCGATAACATAGTGTCCATCATCATCTTCTAAGAGCGTTATATGAGCCTTATCAAGACGTTTAAGAAGTGCAAGATACATGGACTTAGGAACATTTAGAAAGTAAGCTTTTAAACCGATTTGACGCACTTCACAAAGAGGTGCATCTTTTAACCAAGTGTTTAATCCAATGTGGTGATGATATTTTTGATCGGAGATAAAGAGCGCAGATTCACCATACATCATCACAAGCTCAAATCCAAGTGTATCCATGTAAAACTTTTTAGCCTCCTCTAAATTGGGGACATGCAAATGAATATGACCCATTTGACTCAAAGAAGGCATTTTTGATGGAACATCACTTTCTAGTTCCATCATCAATGAATTGATATCCAAAGGTCTGGTATACATGGTCAAAGCATCATTTTCTTGTGGCCACTCATCAGGTGTACGATCAGTATAGATCTCAATCCCATGTCCATCTGGATCATCTAAATAGATTGCTTCACTGACACCGTGATCAGAAGCTCCGCTGATGGGATATCGGTGATTGATCAATCGCTTGATAATACCTGCGAGGTCACTTCTTTTGTGTACTAATATCGCATAGTGATAAAGACCTTGAGTCAATCCAAGAGGTTTTGCGTGTGAATCTTCTAGAAGTTCAATCAAGATGTTTGTTTGGTCAGCTGAAAGGAACGCATTTTTATGATCGTGATAGGTAACGTAAAAGCCTAAAATATCTTGGTAGAATTCAAGAGATCGTTTGAGTGAATGAACGAGCAATCGAACTTTTGTGATGAATAATGTTTCTGGTTTATGAAACGATTTCATAAATAGCACCTCCGTCTTCATTTTATAGCGAAAACATAAAATATGTACAAAAACACGTAAAACGACCCAATAAACTTAAAAAAAGTAAAAAAGTAAAGCATATTTAACCCATAATGGTTTATCTGTTTGCTATAATGTCAATGAATATGGAGGTATGATATGATGAAAATTGAAATTTGGTCAGATTTTGCTTGTCCTTTTTGCTACATTGGGAAAACACGTTTTGAAGAAGCTTTAAAATCATTTAAACATAAAGATAAAATTGAAGTTATCTACAAAGCTTATCAACTCAATCCAACAGCTCCTAAAACGATGACAAAGTCAGCCTATGAAGCATTCGCAGAAAGCCATGGAACCACAGTTGAACAAGCTAAAGAACGCTTCAACATGTTTACCAAGAATGCCAAATCAGTTGGGTTAACCTATCAATATGATCGCATACAAATGACAAATACATTTGATGCACATCGCTTAGCTAAATGGGCAAACAAAGAAAATAAAGAACAAGAGATGACCACACGCTTAATGAAAGCCTACTTTACTGATGGGCTCAATCTAGCGGATCACGAAACACTGAGCCATCTCGCTGAAGAAGTTGGATTATCCAAAGAAAAAGCCTACGAAGTACTCGCATCAAGCGATTACGAAGAGCAGGTTAAACTTGAACAACAAGAAGCAAGACAACTCGGAGTTCAAGGCGTTCCCTTCTTTGTACTCAATCGGAAATATGGTATTTCAGGGGCACAACAAACCGAGTATTTCTTACAAGCGCTCGAACAGATATGGAAAGAAGAAAACCCACTCGAGACACTATCTAATCAAGATGATAGTCAAGCTTGTGAACACGATGAATGTGGCATTGAATAAATCGGAATAAAAGCACGCATATAGGTGCTTTTTTGTTATAATTTATTTAAGGAGGGTTTTCTATGAAATTGTTAGGTAATATCATATGGTTTGTTTTCGGTGGTGCAATAGCTGCACTACTATGGTTTATTGTTGGACTTCTTTTATCGATAACTATTATCGGTATTCCGCTTGGAAGACAAGCTTTTAAATTTGCAGGTCTTGTCATTTTTCCCTTTGGGAAAGATGTTGATACCAGATTTTCAAATCATCCAATTGCTAACCTCATATGGGTCATTATTGCCGGTTGGGAAATGGCCATTGGTTATTTGGGATTAGGTGTATTTTTCTGCATAACCATCATAGGTATACCCTTTGGTATTCAGTGGTTTAAACTCGCACAACTTGCACTTTTCCCATTTGGCGCTAAAATCAAATAAATCATCAATTTTTAATTGACAAAGCATGCCCTAAATGATAGAATGATATCGCGTGTGAAAACACACCATAGTGGAAGAATGAAATTCATACCACATACTTATGTAAAGAAGGAGGTTGTGTCGCATGGCAAAAAAAGTTGTTAAAGTTGTTAAATTACAGATTGCAGCAGGAAAAGCTAACCCAGCTCCACCAGTTGGTCCAGCACTTGGTCAAGCTCAGGTAAACATTCCAGCGTTCTGTTCACAATTTAACGAAGCAACCAAAGATCAAATGGGATTTGTTGTACCAGTGATTATCTCGGTTTATGATGACCGTACATTCTCATTCGTAACTAAAACCCCACCAGCAAGTGACTTACTGAAAAAAGCAGCAAACATCACATCAGGTTCTGGTAACGCGAAAAAAGAAAAAGTAGCAACCATTACAAGAGATCAGTTAAGAGACATTGCAACCAAAAAGATGCCTGACTTAAATGCATACACTGTAGAAGCAGCAATGAATATCATCGAAGGTACAGCACGTCAGATGGGCATCACCGTTTCAGAATAATTTAGATCATTAGCTATCTAAATTGTGGGAGGATATCCCGCTAGACCACATTTTAGGAGGAAGAATATGAAAAGAGGAAAAAAATACCTTGAAGCAGCTAAGTTGATCGACAAGACAAAGAAGTATCCTGTCGATGAAGCGATGAACTTAGTGAAGAAAACCTCTTACGTCAAGTTTGATGCAACCGTTGAAATTGCATTTAGACTCAACCTAGATCCAAGAAAGGCTGAGCAAAACTTAAGAGGAGCTATCGTTTTACCACACGGTACAGGTAAAGTTTCCCGCGTTGTAGTTATTGCACAAGGCGAAAAAGCAAAAGAAGCAGAAGCAGCTGGAGCTGATTACGTTGGTGGTGCAGAACTTATTCAAAAAATTGGTGCAGGTTGGTTTGACTTTGATGTCATGGTCGCCACACCAGATATGATGGGACAACTCGGTAAGCTTGGACGTCTTCTAGGGCCAAAAGGCTTAATGCCAAACCCCAAGACAGGTACAGTAACCATGGACGTTACAAAAGCTGTCCAAGAAATTAAAAATGGTAAAATCGAATATCGTGTTGATAAGGTTGGTAACATCCATGCACCTATCGGTCGCATCTCGTTTACCCCAGAGCAACTTAAAGAAAACGCAAGAACCCTTTATGACCAGCTCAACCGTATCAAACCAACAACCGTCAAGGGTACTTACATGAAGTCAATCACAGTGACATCAAGTATGGCTCCTGGCATTCATATGGATGAAGAATCCATGAAAGCTCGCGGTTAATCACAGATTAAATTTAATCGCCAAAGACAGTAGGTGCATCATTGCTTAATTTCCTACCGAGGTATTGAAATGAACATTCAATCTCTCTTTTGTCTTTGGCAAGAGAGAGATTTTTCATAAACGAAGGAGGCATTTCATGCAAAAAGCAATTTTAGAACGTAAGGCAAGTGCCGTACGCGATCTATCCGAAAAGCTTGGACGTGCTACAACTGTTATCGCCTTCGACTATCCTGGTTTAACCGTAGAACAGTTTACAAAACTACGTAACCAGTTAAGAGAAGCAGGCTGTGATGTCACAGTCTATAAGAACAATATTTCGAGAAGAGCATCCGTCGCTGCTGGATACAGCGATTTGGCTCAAACATTTGTCGGTGCTAAAGCGTTAGCTATTAGTTATGACGATGTTGTTGCTCCTGCAAAAATCATCTTTGATTTTGCTAAGGAATATAAAGTTGTAACCATCGGTTCAGGTATTGTCGAGGGTAAAGTTGTTGGTGTCGAAACCATTAATGAATTAGCAACATTACCATCAAGAGAAACCCTACTCACCATGTTAGCAGTAGGCATGTTAGCTCCACTCAGAGAGCTTGCTGTTGGTCTTGATATGATCAGCAACCCACAAGAATAATTTAGGAGGAAAAAAACTATGGCAAAATTAACAAAAGCAGCTTTCATTGAAGCTCTAAAAGAAATGACTTTATTAGAAATCAAAGACCTTGTTGATGGTCTAAAAGAAGAATTTGGTATTGATCCAACCGCAGTAGCAGCAGCTCCAGCAGCTGGCGCAGCAGCTCAAGCAGCAGAAGAACAAACAGAATTCAACGTTATCCTTAAGACATTTGGTGCAAACAAAATTGCAGTCATCAAAGTTGTTCGTGAACTTACTGGTTTAGGATTAGCTGATGCTAAAACATTAACCGAAACTGCAGATGCAGTCATTAAGGAAAAGATTAAGAAGGAAGAAGCAGAAGCTATCAAGCAACAATTACAAGATGCTGGTGCAACTGTTGAAGTTAAGTAATTTCTAGGCGAATCGTTTTTATAACCTGAGAATTGTTCTCGGGTTTTTTCGCCGTTTATAGGGGGACCAATGAGTCACTATTATATCTACGATAAATCGCTTGCGAAAGATGAGCGTATCCTAGATCTAAAGATCAAGGATATTTCACTTCGTCTAACAACCGATCGAGGTGTTTTTTCCAAAACAGGACTTGATGAAGGATCCAAATTATTGATCGAATCACTCGATTTCAATAACGATGTTCATCGAGTCATCGATATGGGTTGTGGTTATGGACCTATTACTCTTTTTATAGCTAAAAGCTATCCTCATATCGAAGTTTTCGCTTACGATATCAATGAGCGAGCGGTTGAATTAACTAAAAAAAACAGTTTATTGAATCAGTTGACTAACGTTCATGTCTATGTCAGTCACTTATTTGAACATGTTGATTTTAATGTGGATGCAGTGGTCACCAATCCACCGATTAGGGCTGGAAAAAAGGTCGTGTTTGATCTTTATGAAGGAGCCTATCATGTGTTAAAACCCGGTGGAAAATTCTATGTAGTCATTCAAAAAAAACAAGGTGCACCTTCATCGGTTGCTAAGCTTAAAGAGCTCTTTGGTGATTGCTCAGTCATCCAACGTAAAGGTGGATATTGGATTCTTTTAGCCAAAAAGCAAGAAAATGATTGACTATTGATACACAATATGATAATATTGTAAAATGCATAATGTTGTTTTCTTTTCATTTTTATATATATAAAAACACGATTTCCAAAGACGATAGGAGTGTGGATTATGGGATATCGAAGCGTCAAATACGGCAAAAAAGCAGAGCGCAGAAATTACACCAAGATGCGTTATGACATTGATTTGCCAGACCTCATCGAAATACAAACCAAATCATTTAAATGGTTTATCGATGAAGGCATTAGAGAACTGTTAGAAGATATTTCACCGATTGAAGGACATAACGGTGATTTAAAATTGTATTTTGAAGAACACTTTTTAGCAGAACCAAAATACGATATACAGGAATCTAAATTAAGAGATGTCAACTACGCTAAACAACTGTCTACGCGCGTCAAACTTGAAAATGCTGTGACTGGCGAAGTTCGTGAAAACGTTGTACTGATGTGTGAAATTCCCTACATGACACCGTCGGGAACTTTTGTCATCAACGGCGCAGAACGCGTTGTCGTTTCACAAATTATTCGTTCAGCTGGCGCATATTTCACCAGTGAACTCGACAAAAAGCTCAACATGGTGAAATACATGGCACAGGTCATTCCAACACGTGGTGCTTGGATTGAATATGAACTTGGTTCAAAAAATATTTTATACGCAAAGCTTGATCGTTCGAAAAAAGTACCGATGACGACGATGATGCGTGCTTTGGGTTTAGGCAAGAAGAAAGATATTTTAGAAGTTTTTGGAAAATCTTCATATCTTGAATCAACCTTTGAAAAAGATGAGACAAAAAATAGCGATGAAGCGATTGTTGATCTCTATTCCAAATTGAGACAAGGTGAAAAAGTACCTGCAGATGCAGCAAGAGAATTTATTCGTATGCGCTTATTCGAAAGAAGACGCTATGATCTCGCATCGGTTGGACGCTATAAGTTTAATAAAAAACTTGACGTTTTAGGACGTATTTTAGGACAGTATACAGCAACAGATATCGTAGATCCAAATACAGGTGAAGTCATTGTTCCTGAAAAGACAAAGATTACCCGCGATATCATTAGAGTTCTAAAAGAAAATCGCCATGCACTCAGACAAGAAATCATTTCTAAGGAAGAATCACTTCAAAATGAAACACCCGATGAAATCTTGGCAACACGTCTCCCTGATGGTGGTGAAGCACTCTATACCAAAGAGAATATTATCAATTTAAGAACAGGTGAAATACTCGTTCAAAAGAATACTGAAGTGACCGATGAAGTGATCGCAATTTTAAGAAGATCACGCCAATCACTCGATGAAAAAGTCATCAAGTACTTCTTATCAGGTGATATTTATCAACGTGAAAGAGAACGTGAAGGCGTTATTGTTGAAATGATCGAAGTCACCGTTAAAGATAAAGAAACAGAAAAGATCATTCCAGTTAAAGTACTTGGAAACGATCAAAGAGAAACGAGAGAATATATTACACTTTCTGATATCGTAGCATCCATGAGCTATTATCTCAATCTCTACGATGGTCTTGGACAAATTGATGACATTGACCATTTAGGAAATAGACGTCTACGCTTGATCGGAGAACTTCTTAAAAATCAATTTAGAATTGGTTTGGCTAGAGCTGAGAAAAATATTAAAGATAAGATGTCAACAACGACATTTGCTGATGCAACACCATCAAATATCATCAATATGACACCACTTGCTGGTGCGATTAAGACGTTCTTTGGAAGTTCACAGCTTTCACAGTTCATGGATCAAATTAATCCGCTTGCTGAATTAACACAAAAGCGCAGAGTCTCTGCTCTAGGTACCGGTGGTTTAGCGCGTGATCGCGCAGGCGTCGAAGTCAGAGACGTTCACAACTCTCACTACGGACGTATCTGTCCAATTGAAACACCTGAAGGACCTTCGATTGGTCTTATCTCATCACTTGCTACCTATGGTAAAGTGGACCAATACGGATTTATTCAAACACCTTACCTCGTTGTTAAACAAGAAAATGGTGCATCCGTGGTCACTGATGATTCGAAATACTTAACAGCTGATGAGGAATATGATGAAATCATTGCGTCTGCTGCAACCGAACTCGACGAACAGGGCAAAATTATTGCAGAGCGTGTAATTGGTCGTCATCGTGGTGAAACCTCGATGTTTGAACCCGAAGGAGTCACGTTTATGGACGTATCACCAAAACAGATCGTATCGGTAGCTACTTCAACCATTCCATTCTTAGAACACGATGACGCATCGCGTGCTTTGATGGGTGCTAACATGCAGCGTCAAGCTGTACCACTACTAAAACCAGAATCACCGATTGTTGGTACGGGTATTGAATATCGTGCAGCGAAAGACTCAGGTGCAGTTATCGTATCATCCGTTTCAGGATTTGTTACCTATGCAGACGCAACCAAGATCATGATCACTGCAAAACCTGAAACAAGTCTATATGTTGGCAACAACGTACTTTATGATGCTGAAAAACCATTTACATACGACATCGCAAAAACACTTAAAGATTATGGTATGGGTGAAAGTGAAACCTATGAACTCATTCGTTTCTTTAGATCCAACCAGGATACATGTATTTTACAGCGTCCACTCGTCTCAATGGGCGAATGGGTTGATGCAGGTGATGTCTTAGCGGATGGCCCATCGACCGATAAAGGAGAACTTGCTCTTGGACGTAATGTAACCGTGGCATTTATGACATGGGAAGGTTATAACTATGAAGATGCGATCATCCTTTCTGAAGATTTAGTTAAAGAAGACGTTTATACATCGGTTCATATCGATGAATATGAAATTGAAACGCGTGAACTTAAAACAGGTTCAGGTAGAGAAGAAATTACCCGTGAAGTTCCTAATGCTGGTCAAGATTCACTCAAGAATCTCGATGAAAGAGGAATCATCATTCCAGGTTCAGAAGTTAAAGAAAACGATATACTCGTTGGTAAAATTACACCTAAAGGTGTATTTGAACCCAGTCCATCTGAAAAACTGATTCATGCAGTCATTGGTGAAAAATCTAGAGAATATCGTGATTCATCACTTCGTGTGCCCCATGGCGGTGGTGGTATTGTTCAATCCATTCAGTATTTCTCAAAGAAGAATGGTGATCAACTACCCAGTGGTGTCAACGAAGTCATCCGTGTCTATGTGGCTAAGAAGCGTAAGATTTCTGAAGGTGACAAGATGGCCGGTCGTCACGGTAATAAAGGTGTTATATCGAAAATTCTTCCAAGAGAAGATATGCCTTACATGGCAGATGGTACACCTGTGGACATCATGTTAAATCCACTCGGTGTTCCATCACGTATGAACATCGGACAAATCCTTGAAATTCATTTAGGCTTAGCAGCTAAGAAACTGGGTGTTAAAGTTGCTACCCCCGTATTTGATGGTGTATCCAACGAAGACTTAGTTCAAATCTTAAGCGAAGCTGGTATTGACCCAGATGGTAAGACGGTACTCTACGATGGACGTACCGGAAAAGCGTATGAAAACCGTATTTCAGTCGGTGTCATGTACATGATTAAATTATCGCATATGGTTGATGATAAGTTACATGCACGTTCTGTTGGGCCATACACATTGGTTACACAACAACCGATGGGTGGTAAAGCACAAAACGGTGGTCAACGTTTCGGTGAAATGGAAGTTTGGGCACTCTATGCATACGGTGCAGCACATACCCTACAGGAAATGCTCACGGTTAAATCCGATGATATGCTTGGAAGAAATAAAGTATACAGCGCGATTACACATGATAAACCCATTCCACCAGCATCGATTCCAGAATCATTTAGAGTGTTGACTCGTGAACTTCAAGCACTCGGTCTTTACGTCGAACTGATTGACGCGAATACCGGTGAAAACGAAGCACAAAAATCACTTGTGGACAACAGTCCTAGCAAGTACAAAGGAGGTTTCCGTTAATGGCTAAAGAAAAATTGACACTTCATGTTGAATCTTTAAAGTTATCGGAAGAAGCCCTCAAAGCGTTAAAACTTTCTGGTATCGACCAATTAGAAGATTTTAACACATTTAACTTAAAGGAACTCAACATGTTGTTAGGTGATTCCTTTGAGGAAATTAAAACCATACTGAGACGTTATCAACTTCCAAGAAGTTTAGAAAACTTGAATTTAAGTGAAGAAGTTGTAACCATTTTAACAGATGCACATATTCAAGACTTAAAAGAGTTTTTGGAATATGATCGTCACAGTCTCTATCATTTATTTGAAGAAGATGCACTTCTTCGTCAAGAGGTCAACCAAATCTTAGAACTCTACGGTTTTGATCATCTCAAGGAGCATGCTCATGAACCCGTTGAGGAAAATGTATTGTTTCCAGTTGATGAAACAGAAGAGATCGATCTTGAAGAACGCATTCATCGCCATGTTCAACCCATACGTAAAGGCTATGGTTCTAGAACATTCAGTCATTTAAAGATTCGTTTAGCATCACCTGAAGAAATCAGACAATGGTCCTATGGTGAAGTTAAAACGCATGAAACTATTAATTACCGAACATCAAAACCTGAAGAAGGTGGATTGTTCTGTGAACGCATCTTTGGTCCAACACGTGATTATCAATGCGCCTGCGGTAAAAAACAATCCGGTAATAAGGGACAAATCTGTCAAAAATGCGGTATTGAAATTACAGAATCTAAAGTTCGAAGAGAACGCATGGGTCATATCGAATTAGAAGCACCTGTTGTTCACACATGGTACTTAAAAAATTCACCTTCTAGACTTGCTATCTTGCTTGGTATTAAAGCGAAAGCTCTTGAAGAAGTTGTTTATCATGCAGCCTATATCGTTACCGATCCGGGAACAGCACCACTTGCTAAAAAGCAGATTTTGACCGAACAGGATTTCTCGGCTTTATCCGAAGAATATGGTAGCCGTTTTGTGGCACTCACTGGAGCAGAAGCGGTTAAAAAATTACTGCAAGAACTTGATTTAGATAAAGAAGTTAAATCGCTAAGAAGAAAGCTTAAAACAAGTTCTAAACAAAAGCGTGATCGCATTATCAAACGTCTTGAAGTTGTTGAAGCATTTAATAATTCAGATAATAAACCTGAGTGGATGGTTATGGATGTTATTCCTGTCATTCCACCCGATCTACGGCCAATGGTTGCTTTAGACGGTGGTCGTTTTGCGACAACTGACTTAAATGACCTTTATCGTCGTATTCTCAATCGTAACAATCGTTTAAAGAAACAAAAGGAACAAAATGCACCACGTCTTATTACGAAAAACGAAAAGCGTATGTTACAAGAAGCTGTTGATGCACTCTTTGACAATGCAAAACGTGGTAAGAAAGCAGCAGTAGAAAGAAATAGACACTTAAAGTCATTATCCGATATGCTTCGTGGTAAACAAGGTAGATTTAGACAAAACCTACTCGGTAAGCGCGTAGACTACTCAGGTCGTTCCGTTATCATCGTTGGTCCAGACCTTGAAATGTATCAATGTGGTATTCCTAGAGAAATGGCCATTATTCTATTTAAACCATTTGTTTTAAGAGAACTACAAAAACTACAACACAACGATGCTAATGCTAAGAAAAATGCTAATTTAAAGTATGAAAAGATGGATGATGATGTTTGGGCAGCACTTGAAAAGGTTGTAAGAGAACATCCCGTGTTATTAAACCGCGCACCTACACTACACCGTTTGGGTATTCAAGCATTTGAACCCAAACTCATTGATGGTAAAGCGATTCGATTACATCCACTCGTTACCCCAGCGTTCAACGCTGACTTTGATGGTGACCAGATGGCAGTTCACGTACCACTTTCCAATGAAGCGCAAGCTGAAGCACGTCTTCTCATGTTAGCATCTAACAACATTTTGAACCCTAAAGATGGTAAACCTGTTGTTACACCTTCACAGGATATGGTATTAGGTAACTACTACTTAACGATTGAAGAAACGCTCGATCGACCCTTTGCGGGATATCGTGCAGCAGAACGTTCGGAAGAACATCGGATCCGTAATCGTAACGAAGGACACTTCTATTGGAATTATGATGAAGCATACTTAGCATACGATCATGAAGAGATTGGACTGCATACACGTATCATTGTTGACCCCAACTCAATCAACCAAAAATTTACCGATGAACAAAAGAAAAAATATCTCGTCACAACCCTTGGAAAACTCATTTTCAACCGCATCTTGCCACCCACATTCCCCTATTTAAATGAACCATCCTTGGATAACCTTGAACAAAAGACACCGGATAAATACTTTATCGATAAAGGCATCAATCCACTTTCTGTTCTCAAACAAATACCTGCTCCATCGCCATTCAAGAAGAAATTCTTATCACAGATTATTGCACAGGTATTTAAAGAATTACATATCTCTGAAACATCAAAGATGCTTGACAGACTTAAAGACTTAGGCTTCAAGTATTCAACCGTTGCTGGTATCACGGTATCATTTGCAGACATCAATGTTTATTCTAAAAAAGAAGAACGACTCGCACAATCCAATCAAGCAATCGAAGAAATCACCGATTTATTCGATCAAGGTTGGTTAACCGATGCAGAACGTCGTGATCTCGTTATTAAAGAATGGCAAGATACAAGAGATGATATTCAAAAAGGTTTGATGGAAGAATTTGATAAAGATAACAATATCTATATGATGTCCGATTCCGGTGCGCGTGGTAATGCATCCAACTTTGCTCAGCTTGCTGGTATGCGTGGACTGATGAATAATCCTAAAGGTGAAATCATCGAAGTTCCTGTCAAGGCATCCTTTAGAGAAGGTTTAACAGTTTCTGAATTCTTTATTTCGACACATGGTGCCAGAAAAGGTT
>JAVEVJ010000012.1:21206-27012 GCA_034005105.1 Acholeplasmataceae bacterium
GCTGGTATGCGTGGACTGATGAATAATCCTAAAGGTGAAATCATCGAAGTTCCTGTCAAGGCATCCTTTAGAGAAGGTTTAACAGTTTCTGAATTCTTTATTTCGACACATGGTGCCAGAAAAGGTTCGACCGATACAGCGTTAAAGACTGCTGAATCAGGTTATTTAACGAGACGTTTGGTTGACGTTTCACAAGATGTCATCGTTGTTGATGAAGATTGTGGAACTGAACGTGGTGTGATTATGAGCGCTATTAAAGAGGATGCAAAAGAAATTGTTCCACTCTATGACCGCATCGTTGGACGCTACGCAGCAAGAGATGTCTTACATCCCAAAACAAAACAAGTGCTTGTCAAACGTAATGAATTGATCACTGAAGAAATTGGACAAGCTGTTATGAGAGCTGACATTACAGAAGTCGAAATTCGTAGTAACCTCACATGCAACTCAGATAATGGCGTATGTGCGAAGTGCTATGGACGCAATCTAGCAACCAACACACGTGTTGAAGTTGGTGAAGCTGTCGGTGTCGTCGCTGCACAATCGATTGGTGAACCTGGTACACAGCTCACCATGAGAACATTCCATACCGGTGGTGTTGCCTCAGCATCCGATATCACACAAGGTCTACCACGTATTCAAGAACTTTTTGAAGCGCGTAATCCAAAAGGTAAAGCCGTTATTTCTGAAATTGATGGAAAAGTCAAATCGATTGATCGTCAACGCGGTGGTATTTCAGTGATTACAATCATTGATGCTAACGAAAAGGAATATAAGTATACGGTAGATCCTAATGTTGAAGCGTTGGTTAGAAAAGGTGCCTCCGTTATTGCAGGTCAAAAATTAACTCCAGGTTCGATCAATCCAAAAGAACTCCTCCGTGTCGTCTCTGCTGAAGCAGCAGAAATGTATATCTTAGAAGAAGTTCAGAAGGTTTATCGTGCACAAGGTGTTGAAATCTCTGATAAGCACGTTGAGCTTATCATTCGCCAAATGCTTAGAAGAATTACGGTTGTTACCGAAGGTGATACCGACTTATTACCAGGTACTGAAGTATCTGTTGCAGAATTTAAACGTGAAAATCGTAAAGCGTTCCAATCCTTCAAACGTCCTGCAGTCGGTCGTCCCATCTTGCTTGGTATTACGAGAGCAAGCTTGAGAAGTGATTCATTCCTATCGGCAGCATCCTTCCAGGAAACAACCCGTATCTTAACCGATGCAGCCATTAAAGGTAAGACAGATGAACTGCATGGCTTAAAAGAAAATGTTATTATTGGTGGACTCATCCCAGCAGGAACAGGTATTTTACACGAAGCTGATTTCACCTATGATCGCAGCAATACTTACACCGAAGAGGAAGACCTCGAATATTAATAAAAAAATGGATTTCATCGCTTGATGAAATCCTTTTTCTTTATGCTTTTAAATATAATAGAAATGATTTTTGGTAATGCGTTCGATATCGTGCTCATCAAACTCAACTTCAAAGTATTGGTTCATCGTTGATATCGAGCGTGTAATGTCTATAAGATTTTTGTGTTGGTCAAAGGAAACAGAGACCACTTGATAACTTGCTACATCTCTCACAGCGTTTAGATGCTTCGCATCATCACGTGATAAATTGACTACACTCATCAAGCGTCTACCCGAAGAAATCATTTTTTGATAAGATGCGAAAATCGCCTCATATAGAGGTTTATCATCTATGGGCATCTTCTCGATTCCTTGATAGGTTGCTTGTGGTAAATAGATATCCATCAGTGCTAAAGGAATGTCATTGCCATAGTAGATGCGTTTGAGTAGGACGTAACTTTCATTGGGGTCAATTCGTGGATCAACCGCTAAATGAATCGGTAACGATGTTATTTTCTTTTTAATTGTTTTGATCGATGGAGTCAATCCTAAATCTGAAATGATTTCATAGAGTCTAGAGACATTGATGTAATAATCCGATGAGAAGTTTATATAATTGACATAATACTTTTCATCATCAAAACGAATAAAATTTTCAACAAGAAGTTTTTGATAAGCATTTCTGACCTCATCTGGACTTACCTTCAGTGTTTGAGATAGCTCATCTATTGAAGGGAGTTCATCTAAGTAGTTCATCTTGCGATCGGTTGCGAGTTGCTTAATAGCGTGGACAATTTGAAGATGTATCGGTGAGGATTGACGTTTGTCTATTTTAATGAAATTAAGTAGCGATTGTTTCATCCTAATACCACCTCAAATTGTGTATATTCACCCAAAAAGAGTGTCTCCATAAAAGCTATCTTTTGATCTTTATACGCATAGAGCATGGTACGCACGCGATGAGCTGCTGCACCTTTATACGTATTGAGTAGCATTGCTTCTGAAGAACTGAGATTGACAGGACTAAATCCATTGGTGATCCGTTTGGTCTTTCGCGCATATTTTTTGCTGATCAGTTCAGGTAATGTATTGAATTCTATATCTTTCATCACCAGCGAAGGATATAGTTTTTTTGGCAAGTAAAGTGTTTGTAACATGACTTCAGCTCGATCGATTGAGACCACGTATTTTGCTACATAATAGGAATCGTCTTTTGTGAGTCCTAACATGTCCATAGCAAGTTCATGATCAGATGCAACATCAAACAAGATGATATGCTTTTCTTTTTCATAGTAGCGATAGTGTGAAAAATCATTGATACGATCAAATCCCTTGAGTGGGAACTTAAAAATCTTACGTGTTGAAACGTAAGTTCCACTTCCTTGAACGCGTATGATTAGCCCCTGCTTTACGAGCAATTTATAGGCATTTTTTACAACGATATCACTGATACCGAAGACTTCACATAATTCACTTTCGGTAGGCAATCGATCATTATCAGATAAAATACCTTGTTTAATCGCTTCTGTAATGCAATCCTTAATTTGAAGATAGAGAGCCTTCTTAATTGTTTTATCAATGGTGATATAATCCATAGTTGACGGTGTCCTCCTGATGGTCATACAAAGATATTTTAATGCATTGGATGATATTTATAAAGCATTTCACAAAAGTTTCACATGATTTAAGATATTTGTAAGAATTCAAATGTAGTTCGTATGGATGAATCTTAGGATACTTACATACTAGAGCGATATGCATGTTTGTCTGCATGAAAAAAGGATATAAATATCCTTAGGCTTATTGAAAGAGTGTAACGCTTTCATGAAAAAAGGAAATGTCGTAAGATATATTTGCTGCAAAATGTAATATAATAGATTTAAGCGGTTTTTTGAAAAGAGGAATGAAAATGGATTTATTCAAGAAATGTTATCAATATGATACAGCAAAAAAAGCTCGTGAAGGCGGGTACTATCCATATTTTCATGAACTGACATCCAAACAGGATATCATTGTACACATGGAAGGCAAAGAGATGATCATGATCGGATCTAATAACTACTTAGGTCTCACATCACATCCTGAAGTAATTCAAGCTGCAGTTGATGCGACTCTCAAGTATGGAACAGGCGTTTCAGGATCTAGATTTTTAAATGGTACACTTAATTTACACAAAGAACTTGAATCTGAATTAGCAGCATTTTTAAATAAAGAAGATTGCACGATTTTCTCAACAGGATTTCAATCGAATTTAGGTATTATTTCAGCCATTGCTGGAAGAAATGATATTATTTTTTCAGATAAAGAAAATCATGCAAGTATCTATGATGGAACAAGACTCAGCTATGCTGAAGTGATTCGTTATGAGCATGCTGATATGGAAGATCTTGAACAAAAATTAGCAAAAGCACCTGAGAATAAAGGAAAACTGATCGTTACCGATGGTGTTTTCTCCATGAGCGGAGACATTGCAAATCTTCCTGAAATTGTGCGTTTAGCTAAAACCTATGGTGCACGCATCATGGTAGATGATGCACATGGCTTAGGTGTAATGGGTGAATACGGAAGAGGAACAGCCGAACACTTTGGTTTAGAAAAAGAAGTCGACATTATCATGGGAACATTCTCAAAATCACTAGCATCACTCGGTGGTTACGTCGCTGCAGAAAAAGAAGTGGTCGACTACATTCGCCATAATTCACGTCCTTATATCTTTTCAGCGGCCATTCCACCAGCAAATACTGCAGCTGCTCTTCAGGCACTTCGTATTTTAAAAAGAGAACCTGAACGTGTTAAAGCACTCAACGATATCGCAGAATATATGCGTCAAGGCTTAAAGGCTAAGGGACTTAAAATTAAAGACTCTAAGACACCGATTATTCCCATCTACACGTTTATGCCACTTAGAACAATGATTGCGTGCAATCAACTCTTTGAACACGGAGTTTATGTGAACCCAGTCGTTCCACCTGCAACACCAATTGGTGAATGTCTCATTCGCACGAGCTATACAGCTACTCACACCAAAGAATTAATGGATCAAGCAATCGAAAAGATTGTTGAAGTCCTAAACGCTTTAGAACATTTTGAGGAGTAAGAATGAAAGTTATTATCGTAACCGGTGCTTCATCTGGAATTGGACTATCTGTAGCGAACAGGTTAGGTGCTGAAGGACATCGTGTCTATGGCATCAGTCGTACAAAAGTTCATGAAAAATACATCAAAGGTATTCAAGCAGATGTTACCGATTTTGAACAATTAAATCAGTGTTATCAAGATATCTTTGATATCGAAGGTAAAGTTGATGTCCTCATCAACAATGCTGGATTTGGTATTTCTGGAAGTATCGAAGATACCTCATTAAGCGATGCAGAAGAACTCATGAAAGTTAATTTTATGGGTGTCTTTTTCTCGACCAAAGCAGCACTACCACTGCTCAGAAAATCAGGTGGTGGAAAAATCATAAATATGAGTTCTGTTGCGAGCAGATTAGCCATCCCATTTCAAGCATTTTATTCAAGTTCAAAGGCAGCTATTAATGCATTTGGAGAAGCACTACATAACGAAGTATCTCCTTTTGGAATCAGTGTATGTAATGTGATGCCTGGAGATATTAAAACTGGTTTTACGAAAAACAGAAGAAAAAATGAAACTGAAGGACAACACTATCAAAAACGCGTTGAAAAGTCTATCGGAGTTATGGAAGAAGACGAACGCAATGGCATGGATTCCGAGTTTGCCGCACAGGTTATTTCAAAATTAGTTAGACGTAGACATATGCCACTTTATAAAACAATTGGTTTTAAATATAAACTTTTTGTATTCTTACACAAAATACTACCAGCAACGTTTACCAATCGTCTTGTAGGTATGATCTATGGATTTAAAAAGGTTAAATAATGGTTAAAGAAACCTTCTTAAAAGCAGTTTTATCGGGCATTGTCCTCGGGATATCAGGTGCAGTTTATCTTTCAGTTGAATCACAACCACTTGGAGCATTGCTCTTTAGTTTCGGGCTCTTATTGATTGTATCTAAAGACTATTATTTATATACAGGAAAGGTTGGTTACCTCTTTCCCTACCAAAGGGGATATGGATTCATGCTTTTCATATCGCTGATGGGTAATCTTGTAGGATCTGGATTGATTGGATTACTCTTTCGCTTTTCAGCACCAGATGAAATCGTTCAAAAAAGCTATTTACTGAGCATAAGTAAACTTGATCAAATGTGGTATCACACCTTCATCCTAGCTATCCTATGTGGCATGATGGTCTATATTGCGGTTCAAAGTTATAAAGCACTTGAATTAAGTGCCCTAAGGCTCATCATCGTCATCATGTGTGTCGTGATCTTCATACTCGCTGGGTTTGAACACAGCATCGCAAATAGCGTTTACTTATTTGTCGGAAACGTTTGGACAATCAAATCAATTTTCTATCTCAGTCTATGGAT
>JAVEVJ010000077.1:0-5467 GCA_034005105.1 Acholeplasmataceae bacterium
CGCAAAGAAAAAGGAAATAGGTCGTATTCGATAGGTTCTAGAAAGCAACTCAAGATCGGATAACATATAGTATAAATGGATGCGAGGAACCAGTTCATCGAGTGCTTTTTTAATTGATGCTCCTGATTTTCCTTGATTTTTGAGGTCAACAGCACGCATGACAAGGATACCTAATCCTGCAGAAATCGATTTGGAATCGACGATATAAACTTTCTTGGTCTCCAGCTCCTGTTTTGCAATCAAAGCGGATTGAATCGATGAAGATAGATTTGATCCGATACCGATATAAACGATATCAAATCCACGTTTAATAAATTTATTAAACGCATTATGAAAATCACCTGATCTAAGACCCGTTGATCTGGCAACATCTTTGGATGATTCGACTTTATGATAGAGATCATTGGCATTAATATCGATGCCATCACGATAGACTTCATCTTCAAAACGAACGAAAAGTGGAATCTGTTGGATATCGTTATCGATGATGTATTGAGGATCTAAATCGACCGTAGAATCGGTTAGAATGAGGACATTACTCATGTTCCATCACCTGATTTCTGATGATTTCTTCAATGATATCTAGTTGATGTTTGGTCACACTGGATGTGCTATAAAACATGACAGGATGTTTGAGTTTTTCCTTAATCATCTTCTCTTGCTTCATCTGGTGTGTTTTAGGAACTTTATCTTTTTTGGTCGCAATAACCATCACGTTGAGGTTGTTTTCGAGTAAGAACTGATAGGTTGCGATATCATCTGTTGTGGGTCCAACTTTGAAGTCAATGAGCAAACAGATCAGTTTTAAGTGTTTTGATGCGTTGATATACTTTTGAATCATGATTAAAAATTGATCCTGCATCACCTTTGAACGCTTCGCATAACCGTAACCTGGAGCATCCACTAAATAAAAGGATTCATCGATTAAATAAAAATTTAAAGTGATCGTCTTTCCAGGTGTATTCGAAATCCGCGCAAGATTCTTCCTGTTGGTCAGTGAATTGATAAATGAACTTTTACCAACATTTGAACGACCTAAAAGGAGAATCTGAGGTAAAGCATCAGGTTCATCTTTGAGATCTGTTATTCCTTTAATGTAGATAGCTTGTTTAATCATTATTCACCTGTATAAAAAAGGTAGTCCATAGACTACCCCTCATTATAAACTATTTAAGTGCGATTTGGAAGACATCATTTACATTTTCAACGGTGATGATATCTAAAGCACTTTTCACTTCATCGGGTATATCATCGACATCCTTTAAGTTATCCTTTGGAATGATGATGGTCTTTAGACCACTTCGATGAGCCGCAATGCTCTTCTCTTTTAACCCACCGATGGGTAGTACGTAACCACGAAGTGTGATTTCACCGGTCATACCAACCTCACGCTTGATAAAGCGCTGTGTCACTGCTGAAAAGATCGCAGTTGCCATCGTAATACCTGCAGATGGACCATCTTTAGGAATGGCACCTTCGGGGACGTGAACGTGGAAATCATTGGTGTTAAACATATCTTCATCGATGTGGTACTGTTTTGCTTTGGATTTCACGAAGGATAATGCGGTCATCGCGGATTCCTTCATGACATCACCCAGTTTACCGGTTAATACCAGTTTACCTGTACCCTTGTAGTAAGTCACTTCCACAGGAAGTGTATCCCCACCAAATGCGGTGTAAGCTAAACCTGTAGCAACCCCAATTTGATCTTGACGATCGGATTGATTATGGGTATATTTGGGCTTTCCGATAAACGATTCGATCGTTTCGATATCGATATGGACATGTTCTTCTTTTTTCATTAAGATGTTTTTAATCGATTTACGAATGAGCGATCCGATGTATCTGTTAAGTTCTCTGACACCCGCTTCTCTCGTATAATGACGAATGATGTAGTAGATAGAATCATCATCGATTGAAAATTCTTTATCCGTTATACCGTGAGCTTTGAGCTGTTTAGGCACTAAGTGCTTGACAGCAATCTTATGTTTTTCCTGTTCGGTATAAGAAGATAATTCAACAATTTCCATACGGTCTCTAAGCGGTGCAGGAACATTTTCAAGATAATTGGCTGTTGTAATAAACAAAACCTGTGAGAGATCATACGATTCTTCTAAGTAGTGATCGCTAAAACGTGCGTTTTGTTCGGGATCTAAGACTTCAAGCATCGCTGATGCGGGATCTCCCTTATAATCGCTTGCCATCTTATCGATTTCATCGAGTAAGAAGACAGGATTGATGGTTCCAGCATCCCTCATACCTTTAATGATACGTCCTGGAAGCGCACCGATATAGGTTCTTCTGTGTCCTCTGATCTCAGATTCATCTCTGACACCACCTAAGGACTGCTTAACAAATTTTCTACCTAAAGCATCAGCAATCGAAATCGCAAGCGAAGTCTTTCCGACCCCGGGAGGCCCTGCGAAACATAAGATCGTCTGCGGGTTACGCTTGGTCATGATCTTTACCGCGAGGTATTCGATGATGCGTTCTTTAACGACTTCTAAACCGTAGTGTTGTTCATCTAAGCGTTCCATAACCTTCTTTAAATCATAGTTGTCGCGAGAAGCCTTTTTCCAAGGAAGATCACAGAGCAGATCAAGATAGTTTTTAATGATCTGTGATTCAGCCATGGATGCAGGAGTGCTCTGATACTTTGAGAGCTCAGCTAACGCTTTTTCTTCGATATTTTTAGGCATTTTAGCTGCTAAAATGCGCTTTCTATATTCATCGATTTCTTCTTCTTTCTTCGCTTTATCACCGAGTTCATTTTGAATAGCTCTCATCTTTTCACGAAGATAGTATTCCTTTTGGTTTTCATCGATCGATTTTTTGATTTCATCATTGATCTTCTGTTCAAGATCAACGATCATCTTTTGCTTATTGATATCCTCAAGGAGCATACGAAGTCTGATGTTTAAATGATTTTGTTCTAAGTATTTATATTTTTGTTGATCCGGAGTTTTTAAGTTGAACACGATGATATCACAGATCTTTTCAGTAGATAACCCCTGTTGAACTTTTTCTAAGACCTGATTGTTGGGTAGTAAGATGGTCTGTGCGTGATTGGCAACCTCTTGAACGATCATCTTAATCAACGTGACCTCTTCATCAATATTACTGCTCACAGTGGGGTGTTCTTCGTATTCACATACAAAATAGGGGTCCGTTAAAAAATACTCCTTGATCTTGATACGGGAGACGACTTGTAATTTAACTTTATAGGCATCATTGGGCAACTTGATCTTCATCTGTACCTTCACTAAAGCACCGTAAGCTTCGATATCATCGATGGTCGGTTCTTCAATGAGTGGATTCTTTTGAATGAGAACAAGTGCGTAGGATCCGAAGTTCTTTTCCGCTTCTTCCAAAGCCTTGAGGGAGACCTTACGTCCAACTTCAATACGAAAATCGTTGTTGGGAATGGGTACGGTACCTCTTACGACAATAGCGGGCAAGCTTTTTGACATTTCCATGTGGTTTCACATCCTTTATCTGGTTTCACTAAAATTATAGCACACTTTTTTGGATTTGCAATCGATAAGCAAGAGTGCCAATCGATTGTGGGAAAGAAAGGGACAGACGTCCCTATCATTTATTTTCTAACCGCTGAATCTAAGATGAACTGATACGCTTTATTGAGGATGACATCATTTTCAAGTGCTGATTTTGGAATGTATTTTTTGATGTCTTCAACAGGCATGTTGTAACGCTTTGATAATTCGTCATATTTGACGGTTAATTCATCTTCAGTTGCAGTAAATCCTTCTCTTTTGGCAACTTCTTCAACAACGAGTGTTGTTTTCACACGTTTTTCTGATTCAACCTTCAGTTGTTCTTCAAACTGGTCTGGCTTTATGCCAGAAAGTGATAAGAACATGTCCAGTTCAAGTCCGTATTGTTTTGCCTGATTGATCACGTTTTCTTTTGCTTGTTTGATCTCTTCATCGATCATTTCCTGTGGAATATCCATGGAAGCATCCTTTAAAACGGCGCTAAATACTTGTTCTGTGATCGTATTTTCAGCATCACTCTTCTTTTGATCTTCTAACGTTTGACGTGTTGATTGCTTAAGTTCATCAACGGTTGTTACACCTTCACGGTTTAATGATTTTACAAAGTCATCGTTTAATTCTGCTTCTTTTTTTACTTTGACTTCATGTAACTTCACTTTAAAGACTACGGCTTTTCCTGCTAAGTTTTCTGCTTGATACTTTTCAGGGAATGTCACATTTAAATCTCTTTCTTCACCGGATTGCATACCGACCATCTGTTCTTCGAAACCGGGAATAAATTGGTTTGATCCAATTTCTAATGAATAGTTTTCTGCTTTTCCACCTTCAAAGGGTTCATTGTTTAAGAAACCTTCAAAATCAAAAATAGCGGTATCGCCATAAGCTAATGGACTATTCTTTAATTCAAGCTCACCTTTGGATGATAAAAGCTGTTTGATCTCAGCATTGACTTCACTTTCTGAAACGTCAGTCTTAAGTGCTTTTACTTCAATGCCTTTATACTGACCAAGGGTCACTTCAGGTTTCACAGGGGCAAGTAAGGATACCTGAAAGGTTTCACCACGTTTAATCGTTTCAAAGTTGACTTCAACCTGTGGCTGACCAACGATCTCGTAATCGGGGTGATCCTGTGCTTCGTGCATCTTATGGTGTAAGACATGGTTGAGTGCGTCTTCATAAAGGGATTCAACACCAAATTTTGTCTCATAGATGTTTCTGGGGACTTTGCCTTTTCTAAATCCTTTAACTTCAATGTCTTTTTGAATATGTTCGAATGCATGGTCCAAACCATGTTCAAACTCGTGTGGTGTCACATCAAAGGTATACTTCACACGATTCGTGCTCAATTTTTCTACAATCATGGATAACTCTCCTATATGTTATTTTTATATGCTATACAAATATAGACCTTTTTCATTATAACATATTTTTATCTCAGATAAAGGAAATTACCTAAACATTGAAGTTTTTGTGAAATTGCGTTAAAATGGTTATAAATGAAAGAAGGTTAAGTCGCATATGATAGAGATTAAAGAGGTCAAAACCTTAAGGGATGTTATCCGCTTTACCGAATTTCCAAACCGCTTATATAAGAAAAATCCACATTTTGTTCCCGCGTTATCACTCGATGAAAGAAACGTATTTAATCCCAAAGTCAATCCAGTGTTTGAATACTGTGAAGCGATACGTTATTTAGCCTACAAGGATGGCAAGCTGGTAGGACGAATTGCAGGTATCATCAATCATCAATGGAATAAGGCATATCAGATCAAAAAGGGACGCTTTACACGTTTGGATATGATCGATGACATCGAGGTTACCAAAGCTTTAATTAACAAAGTTTCCGAGTGGGCTTTAGCAAAGGGAATGGACACCCTTATTGGACCGATCGGTTTTACCGACATGGACCGTATGGGGATGCTCGTTGATGGCTTTGATCAATTCTCCATGTT
>JAVEVJ010000013.1:0-2282 GCA_034005105.1 Acholeplasmataceae bacterium
AAACAGTCAAGGCTGTATGTATGAAAGACAAATCCACAGTGCATTATTAGTATATTAAATTAGAACGAAAGGAGTAAAGATTTAGTTGTCTTAAGAACTAACTTAATACAATTTAAATCTTACATATTTTATGAAACATGATTTCTTTAAACAGTTTATGCAATTCTTAAAAAATGAAGATAAACCAAGTGCTGTCAAATTTGCTCTAGAACTCATTGAAAAAGAGGAAATCAGTATTGAGGATCTCTATCTCAAACTACTAGCCCCTTCCCTCACCCAGTCTTCATGCGAAGTGAAAGATGAAGCAATCTGTATTTGGAAAGAGCATTTTAGAACATCAATTATTCGAACGATTTTGGAGTCGTGTTATAAGTACGTTTTGAGTCGTGCTGAAAAAATTGAAAAAGTGAATCAAAAGATTATGGTGCTCACACCCGCATTTGAATATCATGAAATCGGTGCAATTATGAATACGCATTTCATGCTCATGCTAGGTTTAGATGCACACTATATTGGTGCGAACACACCTAAGATTGAAATCTTATCAGCCATTCGTGCTTATCAACCCAACTACGTTGCACTATCCGTGACCAATCCTTATAACTTGGTTGTGACAAAACAAACAACTGAAGACATCAAACGGTTTTTCCCTGAAGTAGGTATTCTTTTAGGTGGACAAGCCTTTAAGGACCTAGAAACAACTGAACATATTCCGCACGATTACATTCTGCAAACACTTGATGATATAGTCATGTTCGTAAAGAAGGTGAGCCAAAGATGAAACTCGCATTCCAAATCGCATGGCGATTTCTAACATCTGCTAAAAGACAAACACTAATTATCATTTTGGGAATATCTGTCGGTGTTTCTGTTCAAGTATTTATTGGTTCACTTATCTCGGGATTACAAAAGAGTTTAGTCGATCGAACGATTGGATCTTCATCACATATCACATTGACTTCAGAAGATCAAAGTGTTATTACCAATTATCAAGAGATCATCAATGAAATGTCAAGTCAAAGTGATAATTTTACAGCCATAGCACCCGTTTATGATCTACCAGGCATTCTAGAAAAAGAAGAAAATAAAACAGAGATATTATATCGAGGTTTCCAATTTGACTCTGCAAATCTTATCTATCAATTTGATGAAAAATTGGTGGATGGATCGCTTCCTGATGCTGCAAATGAGGTTGCTTTGGGTATCAAGATTCAAGAAGACTTAGACTTAGCGGTTGATGATACCATTACAATAGAAATACTCGGTGAGATGAAAACACTCACGGTTGTTGGATTTTTTGATTTAGGTGTTGCACAGCTCAACCGCAGTTGGGGCATTGGAACGCTTGAGACGCTTCAAGCCATCTCTGCATCAAGTGGCGTAACCCGTATTGAGTCACAGATTCAAGATACCTTTGAAGCAGAAACGCTCGCACTACAACTAGATGAAGTATTTAAAGATAACAATCTTATTTCTACCAATTGGATGGTAGAAAATGAATCGCTATTATCAGGACTTCAAGGTCAAAGTATATCATCCCTGATGATACAGATTTTTGTGATTGTATCAGTCGTCTTAGGTATTTCATCTACACTAGCGATAACCGTTATGCAAAAGGCAAAACAGATTGGTATTATGAAGGCAATGGGAATTAAAGATTTGGATGCATCCCTTGTTTTTCTATCCGAAGGATTTATCTTGGGTATTTTTGGAGCAATCGGAGGTGTTGCACTGGGGTTAGGTTTATCGTATTCGTTTACCACTTTTGCACTCAATCCTGATGGAACTCCTGTTGTACCACTCTTTATCGATCCTGGATTCATCGCTTTATCCGCAGGTATTGCACTGATTGCATGTCTTGTGGCATCACTAACTCCTGCTATCAAGTCATCACGCATGACAGTTATTGAGGTGATTCGAAATGCCTAAAATTGTTGAACTAAAGCAAATCAATAAAGTTTATGGTGAAAAAACTGCTAATCCAACACAAGTGCTCTTTGATCTTTCACTGGATTTTGAAGAATCGTCATTCAATTCAATTATTGGACAATCTGGATCGGGTAAAAGTACGTTGTTAAACATTCTTGGTACGCTCGATAAAGCGACATCAGGAGAAGTATTGATAAACGGAAAAAACACTCAGGAGTTAAAGAAAGATGAGTTATCAAGTCTTCGAAACGAAGCCATCGGATTTATTTTCCAATTTCACTATCTTTTACCCGAATTCACAGCTTTAGAAAATGTGCTGATGCCTTATCGTATATCAAAAAAACCCATCACAG
>JAVEVJ010000013.1:2382-26350 GCA_034005105.1 Acholeplasmataceae bacterium
CATCACAAAACATCACGAGTTGTCCACTTCATTGCAGCATTCTTTTTGATCTTAAACGTACTCATTTCGATAACCAATACTTTTCATCTTTGGGTTTTAGATACTTCATATTCACATGACCTTGCTAAAGAAGTCTATCTTCAGTCATCAAGAGGATGGTTTTTCTATCTTCACACAACGATTTGTTATGTCTTATTGCTCGTTGGATTTGTTAATATGCTCATCTATCTCAAAAAAAGAGAACGAAATATTAAAGACTCATTTCCATTTCCGATGATTCTAGTGAGTCTCATTGTAGGAATTGTGTTAAATATCATTCACATCGTGTTTTATCATTTCAGCATTGATCCAACATTTATCTTTGTTGTCGTTATCACATTTACACTCTATATGATCATCTATAAGCGTGATTTTAATGTCAATCTCATCTTAGCTTCCAGAACTTTCTTATTCAATAAAATGAGAGAGATGTATGTTATAGCTGATCATAAACATCAGATCATCGAATATTCACAAAATTTACTTGAACGTTTTCATACACTCGAATTAAATCTTGGAGACACAGTTAATGAGTTTTATCGGAAGCTAAAAAAACAAGTGATCTATTACAACGATATCAGTGAGATATATGACATACCTTTTGACGAAACAAAAACCTATTTACATATTGATGACCAAGCTTATCAGATCGATCGATTTGAAGCGAGTGGCGAATTGATTTTGCTTTATGATGAAACACTAGCCATACGCATGATGAATGAAATTGATATTATACGCTCTCATGATCAAATGTCTCATGTGTATAACCGTAACTACTTTGAAGAAAACAGATTGCGGTTAGAAAAAGAATACCCATATCTTGGTTTGATATTGATCGATGTTGATGGATTGAAACTCTTAAACGATTACTTGGGACATCATGAAGGTGATCAATTGATCATTCGCTTTGCTAATATTTTGTTAAAACTTGAAAAAGTTTATAGTGATCTTCTTCCCATTCGCTTTGGTGGTGATGAGTTTGTCGTTATCGCTAAAAGAGCGGATCAAAAGAAACTTGATGATATCATCAGACGGATTGAAGAAGGAGCAATGCATCCCAATCCATTGCTCAACATCAGTTTCTCCTATGGTATCGCAGTGAGACAACCAAACGAGCAAATACGATCGATGTTGAAGCGAGCTGACGGATGTCTCTATGAGATGAAATCTAAAAAATCCAATTATAAAGAAGCTTTTATTAAAGCATTGAAAGAAGCATCCAAAGATGAGGATTCAGCTAACGACTAAAGAGACCACCGGTCTCTTTTTAATAAAAAAGCAATCTGTCGATTGCTTAAGCTGCGATACGGATGGGATTGATATCTTCCAAGGGGAAGATGACATATGCTGTTTTCGTTACCTGTTTATCAGCGGATATGAATGTATAATCAACCTTCAAGTAGAGATTTGGATCAGTCACTTCCACAAACCATAGTGGTTTGACAGGCAAGCTGTAATCAAATGAGACAATGATTTGACGGATATGGGTAGCTAATGCTTGTGATTGTCCTATAGAGCGCATCGTTGTCCAATGTGTCTGCAAGACAGGAGTAACAGTCACGGACACAATATCATAGTTTGTTTTGGGTTGATAGAACAAGTCAAACTTATAATAACCACCGGTTAGAATATTTTCATCATTAAGTGTTGGATGTTTTAACTCATACCACGAAATATCAAGCGTAAGTGCATCGATTTCATCGTGTGATATGAATTTTTTGATATAGACCGTGTTTTCTGTAGGCGTCTGATCAAAATGAACTTTTCGGTTATTGGTATAAGCACCGATATAGACTGTCAATATCAATGCTACAGGGATTAAGATAATAAATAAAGATAGTGCAATCTTCAAACGATTTTGGTGTACTGAAGTCCAAAATTTCTTCTTTTTTTGTATAGGTTTAATCTTTTTGTCCATCGTTGTATAATACTCCTTAAAATATGCATTCTTATTCTATTATACATGAAGTTATCAAATAATGACAAACGTTTCAAGAGGAAACGCTATAACAATCATTCACACACTTTTTCACATTCATCAACGATTTAGATGACCACTCTTGGCTTTCGATTTTCTTCATTGACTTGAAGGGTAAAAATACGGTATAATAAATCAGTACATGTAGTATAAAGACAATTTGAGAAACTCAGTTGTTTAAGAATAAAATATGGAGGTGTTAGAATGCTCTTAGTAGCACTCAATGCTGTAGAAGGCATCATCTCCGGTTTGCTAATCGTAGGCGCACTTTTAATTGGTTATTTTATTCGTGTTTGGCACCACGAAAAGAACCTTAAGTCAAGTCGCGCAACGGCTGAAAAAATTGTTGAAGATGGAAAACGAGAAGCTGAAAAAGCAAAAAGAGAATCTGTTTTAGAAGCTAAACAAGAAATTTTTGCGTTACGTAAAGAATTTGAAAATGATGTACGCGAACGCAGACAGGTTGTGCTTAACCTTGAAAACAAGGTATCACAGCGAGAAGATACACTCAATCGCCGTGCAGTTCACCTTGATAAACGCGAGGAAACCTTAGCACTACGTGAAGAAAAACTCGAAGAAAAAAGACAACAACTCGAACAATTAAATAGCAAAGCGGAAGAGGTCTTAAAGCAGCAAGAAGAAAAACTGATGGAGATTTCTGGACTAGGAGTCGATCAAGCCAAGGACATCATTATGTCACGCGTGAGAGAGTCTATTTCAGATGAAATAGCTACCTACATCAGAGATGAAGAAGAAAAGGCTAAAAACGAAGTACAATCGCGGTCCAAACAGTTATTGGCACTAGCGATACAGAAGTATGCAAGTGAGACCACTACAGAAAGAACTGTCTCTGTTGTTGATCTGCCCAACGACGATATGAAAGGTAGAATCATTGGTCGCGAAGGACGTAATATTCGCACCATAGAGGCATTAACCGGTGTTGACTTAATTATTGATGATACACCTGAAGCAGTGGTATTGAGTGGATTTGATCCCATTCGTAGAGAGATTGCTAAACGTGCACTGAGCACACTGGTGTCCGATGGACGTATTCATCCAGGACGTATTGAAGAAGTGGTAGAAAAAGCACGTGTCGAAGTGGATATGTTTATCCGCGAAGCAGGTGAAGACGCCGTCTTCAAGACAGGTATTGGACGTATACATCCTGATCTTGTCAAATTACTTGGAAGATTAAGTTTTAGAACAAGTTATGGACAAAATGTTTTGAAACATTCCATTGAAGCTGCTTTCCTTGCAGGTAAGTTAGCTGTTGAAATTGGTGAAGATGAAATCCTTGCTCGCCGCGCAGGTTTACTTCACGATATTGGTAAAGCTGTCGACCACGAAGTTGAAGGTGGTCATGTCGAAATCGGTGTAAACATTGTTAACCGCTATAAAGAACCCAAAGAAGTGATTGATGCGATTGCATCACATCATGGAGATAAAGAACCTGAATCAGTTATCGCTGTCTTGGTTGCAGCTGCAGATGCGTTATCTGCTGCAAGACCTGGAGCACGTTCAGAATCGATGGAAAATTATGTTAAGCGTTTGGAACAATTAGAAGCCATTTCGAACGAAATTCAAGGTGTTGAAAAATCGTATGCAATTCAGGCAGGACGTGAAATTAGAGTCATTGTCAAACCTGAACAGATTGACGATATGTCAACATTCAAAATTGCTCGAGAAATCAAGGAACAAATCGAAGAAAAGATGACATATCCTGGAACGATTAAAGTAACGGTTATCCGTGAAACGAGAGCAACTGACATTGCAAAATAAGAGGCTCTTGCCTCTTTTTGTTAGAAAAGAGTGAAAACATGAAAGTCTTATTTATCGGAGATATTTACGGAAAGCCAGGATTAGACATTTTATCTGAAAAACTGCCAGAATTAAAAGCAACTTATAAACCACATCTCATTATCGTTAATGCAGAAAATGCACATTATGGTCGTGGTATTACACAAAAGATTTATAAAGAACTCATGAACCTTGGTGTTCATATGATTACCATGGGAAATTGGGTATGGGGTCAAAGAGAACTCTATGATTTTATTGATCAAGCGAACATCGTTAGACCTTTCAATTTTAGGGAAGCACCAGGCAAGGGTTATATAACGATCAATTTTAATGGTCAAAAGATTCTTATCATTAATGCTTTGGGTAGAACATTTATGAATCCACAAGTATTATGCCCCTTTGTAGGTGTTGAAAACATATTGAAAGAAAATCCTGCAGATTATAGCATTCTTGACTTTCATGCAGAGGCTACATCCGAAAAAGTTGCTATCGGTCATTATCTTGATGGCAAGATCAGTGCAGTCATTGGAACACACACCCATGTCCAAACAGCAGATGAAACAACGTTACCTGGAGGTACGCTCTACATAACTGACGTCGGTATGACTGGACCTAGAGATGGTATCATCGGAGTATCGAAAGAAATTGTACTCAATAGGTTTCTCAATGGTTTTTCAACACCCAACGAAGTTGCACCAGGAGCAAAACAACTCAATGGTGTGATCATGGATCTCAAAATGAAAACCATTGAACGCATACATCTAGAAAGCGAAACAGTGTGATGAACACTGTTTTTTCATGTATAATAAGAAATGGTGATGAAATGAACAACATAGATATTGAAAAATATTTTAAACCCGATCTCAAACAAGCTCGAAAGCGAACGAGACAAACGGTTGAAGAACTCAAATTTAATCTTGACCACGAACACCAAAGAATAGGTGTTGGAAAAACATATAAGATTGACACCTATGGATGCCAAGGTAACGAAGCTGATAGTGAAACCATGGCTGGTATTTTGGAATTGATGGGATTTACGCATACAAGCCAAGAGAACGAAGCTGATTTAATTATTATCAACACATGTGCGATTCGTGAAAACGCCGAGAATCGTATATGGGGTGAACTTGGACGACTTAAAAGTTACAAAAGACAAAATCCCAATCTCATTTTAGGTCTTGCTGGCTGTATGGCTCAAGAAGAAAATGTGGTTGATCGTGTTCTAAAGAAATATCAACACGTTGATATTGTTTTTGGTACGCACAATATTCATAAATTACCCGAATATATCCAAACATCCATGTTTGCAAAAGAACGTGTGATTGAAGTATTCTCAAAAGAAGGAGAGATTGTTGAAAATCTACCGAAGGTTAGACAACATCGCTTCAAAGCTTGGGTCAATATCATGTTCGGATGTGATGAGTTTTGCACATACTGTATCGTCCCTTATACACGTGGAAAAGAAAGATCACGTTCGAAGGAAGAAATCATTTTAGAAGTTAGAGAATTAGCTGAGGCTGGATACAAAGAAGTCACGTTGCTCGGTCAAAATGTTAACGCCTATGGAAAAGACATCAAGACAGATGATTACACCTTTGGTGATCTCCTTAGAGATTTAGATCAAACAGGAATTGAAAGAATTCGTTTTACAACTTCTCATCCACATGATCTCGATCGTAAAACGATGGAAGCCATGCGTGACTGTAGCCATGTCATGCCTTACTTTCACCTACCTGTTCAATCAGGATCAAACACCGTACTCAAACGCATGAACCGTCATTATACCAAAGAGTCTTATCTTAAGACATTGCTTGAACTTAAAGAAACAGTTCCCGGTATTTCAGTTACAACCGATATTATTGTTGGTTTCCCTGGTGAAACAGAAGAGGATTTCTTTGAAACGATGCATTTGGTTGAACAAGCACAGTTTGAAGGAGCCTTCACCTTTGTCTTCTCTAAACGTGAAGGAACGCCTGCGGCAACGTTTGAAGACACAACACCTGAAGAAGAGAAAAAGCAAAGACTATATCTTCTCAACGAAAAAATCAACGATGGATACCTTAGAGGAAACCAGCGCTTTCTTGGAAAAACAGTCAGAGTATTAGTCGATGGTGTTTCAAAATATGATGATTCGGTTCTTGCAGGTTATACCGAACATAACAAACTCGTCAATTTTAAAGGTGATTCGAAATATATTGGATCCATTGTTAACGTAACTATTACTGAAGCAAAAACATGGTTTCTACTCGGTGAGATGTCATGAGTGAAAAAGATAAGTTAATCCACATGATCCAAGAAGACGATGAAATACAGCGCTATAAGAAGATTGAAATGTATTTGAATAGCAACAAAGAACTCAAAGGAAAATTCAATCAGTTGAAAGCTGTTCAAAAGCAACTTGTCAACGCCAAACACATCGGAAAACAAGAAGCAGTAAAAATATATCAAGCCCGTTATGATGAACTTTATGAGGTGATTGAAGACTATCCTTTGATGTCGGATTATTTGGCTTTGCAAAGCGATATCAATGACATGATACAGGCAATACTTGAGATTATAGAAAAAGGTTTAGAAAACGAATTGGATAAATGATAGCCCTATCAGGGCTCTTTTCATCTAAAAGCCACTAAAAAACTTGTAAAAAATCACTATTCATTGTATCATTAAGTAAAGAAGTGTGATGGAGGTTCGTTATGGCAAGACTGACAAGAGATAGTATAGTACTAGTTGGTACAAAGGAAACGAAAGTTGACGATATCCTCAAAACAATCATCTACTTACCCGCTTTTCAGGTTAAGTCTTTTTTCAATGAAATAGGTTTAACAATCCCCCGTGAAATCAGAATGTTTGTGCTGAGAGAAATCCTCAGAGAGCGTGTTATTGAAACGAGAAAATCAAGATTGACACTGGCAGATGAACTCAATTATCGACTTTCATGGTTTACTGAATTTACTGAAACTCAGCTAGAAAATTTACTCATTTTCTATGATGATCCTGTACTCAACAAGACATTTCTAGAAGATTTTTGGACTGATTTATTATCATATATGGTTGATAAAGGTGTACCACCTAAAGACCTCAAGAAACTGATTGATCAATCCATTTCACATGTCAAAGCTGTCGGTTTAGATTTACCCAATATGAAATCGTATAATCGTGAGATTAAAGATCTATTTTTTGATTCTCACGGAAGAATTGATGGTCTTTCACCCAACAAATTTAGACCCGTTCTCTTTAAGAGTTCTACGCTTGGTGAAATCAGAGATTTAGGACAAAAATACGATGTTGAAGTACCGCGTAGACTTAAAAAAACCGAACTAGCAAGTATCATTATCAAAGAACTTAAAGATCGTGGACAGCACACGGAAGAACTTGAAAACCAAGTTCGTTCAATGTCAGTTATCGTCATGCAGCGATATGCTATTGACCACGATATTAAAGCATCAACTGAACTAAAAAAAGAAGAAATTATTGAATATATTCTAGCCAACGCTAAGGAAACAAAAGAAGCATACTTCATACCTGACTCTCCTCAGGTTTACGAAAAGGAAGTCGAAGAGGTTCAACAACACGTTGAAGAGGTTGTTGAACAAGTTAAAGAAGAACCCGAAGAAGTCAAAGAAGAAGTTTCAGAAGAAATTGTTGAAGAAGAACCTCAAGTTGAAGAGGAAGTAACACCTGTCGAAGAAAAGGTTGAAGAAGAACCTAAACCCGTTATCAAACAAGAAGCACCGATTCAATATGTTCAATCAACCGTTGATCTATCCGAACTTGTTTTAGAAATTAGACATCTTCGTGAAACGCTCGAAAAAGCACTTGAAGAACCTATACGACAAGAAGTTCAAACGAAAGAAGAACCCATCGAAGAGGGTCGTGATAGTGTTGTGATTAATACAGCTGAATTTTACGGACAACCCAAGTCACTCAAGCGCATTATTAAGAAAGATGAAATTGAAGAACGCGAAAAGTTTGTAGAAGGTAAAAAATCATCATCTTCTATTGGTACAGACCAAGAAGTTGAAAAAGCACCTGCTGAACTTCGCTTCTTTAAGAAAGTCGGAACAGGTCTAGGCAAGTTCCTTTGGAAATTACTTAAGGTAATCTTGAAGATTGTCTTGATCGTGGCTGCAGTTGCACTCGTGATCTTCTTACTCTACGGTATTTTAGCTTATTACACCGATCTGACCTTCCTACAAGGTGTTGACAACTTCTTAGATAGTATCCAAATTGGTGGTCAGGGTCTACTGACCAGATATCTAAACTTCTTGGGTAGCATATTAGGTTAAATCTAGAAATAAAGGGGACAATCATGGATAAACATCAATTTACCCCCATGATGCAACAATATCTAACCATCAAAGAAGACTACGCAGACGCGCTAGTCTTTTTTCGATTAGGTGATTTTTATGAAATGTTTTTTGATGACGCAATTTTAGCATCCAAAGTGCTAGAGATTGCTTTAACATCAAGGGATGCAGGACAGAAAGTTCCGATGTGTGGCGTTCCGTTCCATTCGGTTAAACCCTATATTCAAAAACTTGTTGAAAAGGGATTTAAGATTGCACTTGTTGAACAGGTTACTGAACCTGGCAAGGGATTGGTTCAACGTGAAGTGGTACGTCTGATTACACCTGGAACTATTTTAGAAGATGGTATTTTGGATGCAGGAACAAATAATTACATAGGAAGTTTAATGCTTACTGAGCTCGGTTATATTTTAAGTTATACCGATATTTCTACTGGTGAATCCTTCTTAACAGACGGTCTTGATAAGAAACAGGCACTTGACCTCATCTACAGTTTGGATATACGAGAAATAGTTTTACCACCACACTTTGATAAAGATTTTGTTCAATCACTTGATGAATCGAATCGGTTAGTTTCTTTTTCAGATCAATTTCAAATCAATGATCAAAAGGCGACGCACCATCTAGAAAGAGAACACAAAAGAGCTGCATCACACCTGATCAATTATCTAGTTGAAACTCAAAAATCAGCGCTTACGCACATGATGCCTTTTTCAATCGTTCATCAAAAAGGTCATATGCATATCGATTATCGTGTCAAGAAGCATTTAGAAATTGATGAGTCACTCCAGCTGAACAAGGAAACAACCGTATTGCATCTTCTGGATCACTGTCAAACAGCCATGGGTTCAAGACTGCTCAAACGATACCTCAATCATCCCTTGCGTGATATGAAAGAACTGAATGAACGCTATGATATGATTGATGCTCTCATGCTCTATCAGAAACGCGAGATGGTTTTAGGACATCTAGCGCATATCTATGATATCAACCGTATTGTCGGTCGAATCGCGTTTAATACGGTAAACGCGAGAGACTTAGATCAACTGAAAGAAACACTTAAACAGATACCGGGATTAAAGGATGCCCTAAGCGCATATCATCATCCAAAAATTGATGCATATATCAACCGTATGGATGCCCATCAAGATCTTGTTTCATATCTTGAAAGTGCCATCCACGAGGAACCTCCACTAAGCCTTAAGGATGGGGGTATTATCAAAGAAGGCTTCAATCAAAAACTCGATGAATTACGAGATATTACACTTCACGGTCAGGAATGGTTATCTGATTTTGAGGTAGAAGAGAGAGAAAGAACAGGTATTAAAAATTTAAGAGTCGGATATAACCGTGTTTTTGGTTATTATATTGAAGTGTCTAAAGGTAATAGTGCACTGGTTAAAGATGAATTTGGATATGAACGTAAACAGACACTGACGAACTCTGAACGTTTTATCACACCAAAACTGAAAGAAAAAGAAGACGATCTTTTACATGCTAAAGATCGTGCGATGATTTTAGAATATGAATTATTTAAAGAAATTCGTGAAGAAACACTCAAGTTTACAGTAAGCCTTCAGGAATTATCACTGGATATTGCAAAGATTGATCTCTATTTGAATTTAGCCATTTTAGCTGAAAAACATCGCTATGTTCGTCCTAAACTACATACATCAAGGGATGTTAAGATCATTAAGGGTAGACATCCAGTTGTTGAACAATTCGTGACGTTTGTTGAAAATGATGTCTTGATGACAGAAGGAGAAATATTTTTAATAACCGGTCCAAATATGAGTGGTAAATCGACTTATATGCGTATGTTTGCTGTCATTGTCTACCTAGCACAGATAGGTTCATTTGTTCCCGCTGAACAAGCTGAATTACCACTATACGATGCTATCTATACCCGCATAGGATCATCAGATGATCTCTCAGGTGGTAAGTCAACATTTATGGTCGAAATGGTCGAATCCAATGAGGCTTTGACAAAAGCAACCCATGAATCACTGATTCTCTTCGATGAAATTGGTCGAGGAACAGCAACGTATGATGGCATGGCACTCGCTCAAGGAATGATTGAATATATTCATGAAAAGATTAAGGCACAAACCCTCTTTTCGACACATTATCATGAGTTAACTGTTTTGGAAACGAGTTTATCCAGATTAACAAATCTTTGCGTAAAAGCAAAAGAAGAACATGATACCATGGTGTTTCTGCACCATGTTGAAAAGGGAACCACAGATAAATCCTATGGTATTCAGGTAGCCTCCTTAGCGCACCTACCCAAATCACTGATTGCTCGATCCAAAGAGATTCTCAAACACTTGGAAAACAAGGAAAACAAAGTCGTTCTCGACCTGTTTAATTATGATGATTATGAAAATGAGACGATGGAAGTCGTTTCTTTGGAAGCTATTCAGCTCTTAGAGGAACTTGAAAAGCTTGATATCGATCACTTGACACCTATTGATGCACTCTTGTTACTCAAACATTATCAGCATTTACTTAAGAAAAAATAAGGAGTTAATATGGCAGTAATTCGTCAAATGGATCATCGACTAGCCAATATGATAGCAGCAGGAGAAGTCGTTGATCGTCCAGCATCTGTTATCAAAGAATTAATTGAAAACGCCATCGACGCACATGCAACAAGCATATCTGTCGATGTTTTTGACATGGGTATGTCTTTGATGAGGGTCACCGATAATGGTATCGGTATGGATAAAATTGATGCTAAAACGGCTTTTTCAAGACATGCAACATCGAAGATTAAAGACGAATATGATCTATCACATATTAAAACACTTGGCTTTCGTGGAGAGGCTTTAGCAGCTATTGCATCTGTATCTAAGGTGATGCTAAAGACCAGAATGGAACATAGCGATGGTGTTTATGTTCTCTTTGAAGGTGGTCATCAAACAGATGAAGGTTCAGCTTCACTCAACGTCGGAACAATCGTTGAAGTGAAAGATCTATTTTTCAATACACCTGCACGTTTTAAGTATATTAAGTCAGATTATGCCGAAAAACAAACCATCATGGATATCTTCGATCGTTTGGCTTTAGCACATCCAGAAATTCGTTTTCTGCTAACAATGGATGGAAAAAAGGTTAAAGAAACCTATGGCAATCAAGATTTTCATCAGTTGATTGATCGTATTTATGGATCTCGAATGACTGAAGGGTTGATCACTTTTGAAAAGCAGATTCAAAAAATAACGATTAAGGGATATTTATTGTCACCGCAAATTGTCAGATCAAGAAAAAAGGATATATCTATTTTTGTTAATGGAAGATATATTAAAAACTACGCACTCATTCAAGCCGTTGTTGAAGGTTATCATTCCTTCTTAATGGTGGGTAAATATCCGATTGCACTCATTCATATCATGATGGATCCCAGTCTTTTAGACTGCAATGTTCATCCACAAAAATATGAAGTGAAGTTTGTCAACGAATCCATGTTAGCTTATGCAATCGAAGGTTTTATTAAAGAAGCATTGGTGGAAAATAAACATGAGATTCCAAAAGGTGTTGTAGAGCGTTCACAAGAAGAATCGAACGTCTATACACCCACTCAAATGAGCTTTTACGAACCAGAAACAGAGACGATTATCGAAGAAAAAGTCTATCAGAAAATTCCTGATATGACCTATGTGGGTGTTTTTTCTGGAACGTATCTCATTTTTCAAAATGAGATGGGTATGTATTTGGTCGATCAACATGCTGCAGCTGAAAGGGTTCGCTATGAGCATTATGTCAAAGTATTAGCCAATCCAACAAAAACAAGAAAGCAGATGCTTCTACCCTACACCTTGAAGTTAACCGATGAAGATCATCTGATGATCAAAGAACACATAAAAGCATTCGATGAACAAGGTTTTAGTTTCAATGATCAACTGGAACTAAAGAGCTCACCCACATGGCTTAGAGATGAAGAAATAGATCTTGCGATAGAAGCTATGTTAACAATGCTTCAATCAGCAGGCACCATCGATTTATCCAAACTTAGAGATGCACTGGCTAAGGATATCAGTTGTAAAGGAGCCATTAAGGCAAACAAAGCGTTGTCGATTCAAGAGATTGAGCATTTAATGAAACAACTCAGTCAATGTGAAAATCCCTACCACTGTCCACATGGTAGACCGACCATGATCAAGTGGTCTAATTATGATATTGAACGCATGTTCAAACGGATTGTTTAAGATGAAAAAAATCATAATTATCGTAGGTCCTACCGCATCTGGTAAAACCCTGTTATCCATTGAAATAGCTAAGCATTTTGGTGGTGAAATCATCAATGGTGATTCCGTACAAGTGTATAAACAATTAAACATCGGTTCAGCTAAAATTAAACATGAAGACATGCAGGGTATCAAGCATCACTTGATCGATATCATCGATCCAAGCAAAACGTATAGTGTTTACCAATTTCAAAGAGACGTAAGAAAATTATTTGATCAAATCGATCTACCGATTATCGTCGGTGGTACAGGGTTTTATATCAATGCTGCTATCAGTCGTTTTGAGTTTATTGAAGAAAAAAGAGACACAACATTTGATCAATCGTTTGATGATCTATCCAATGAAGAACTCTATCAAAAACTCATTGCACTCGATCCTCTTATTCAAATTGATATGCAGAACAGAAGACGTGTTTTAAGAGCACTCGAACAAGCGATGCAAGGTAGTCCACGGTCACAAAAAAACAAGAAAGATGAACGCTTATTTCATCCACTGATTATTTACCTTGATCTCGATCGAAAGATGCTAAAAGAACGTCTCAAAGTACGCCTGGACCACATGCTTGATGAAGGGTTCATTGAAGAGGTAAAAAACCTTAGAAATCAAAACATCCATCTACAAGCAATCGGTTATCGAGAAGTGGATATGTATTTAGATGGAATCTATTCCTATGAAGAGATGAAAGAAGCCATTCTTAAGGCATCTAGACGTCTAGCTAAAAAGCAAAAAACATATTTTATCAATCAAATGAATCCCATGGTCTTTGATGCAGAGTCTCTAACACTTCAAGAGGATGTTAAGAAGGCAATACAACAGTATTTGGAGGTTTAAATGAAAAACATTAAAATGCCACGGTTTCTTCATGAGTTATTTGGAGAAGAAACCAATCAAAAAACGCTCATTACAACCCTTGTCTTTAGTGTGGTTATGACACTATTTACCGCCTGGTTAGGACAAGATCATCTTGCTACACTACGTGTATATCAACTCATCTTACTCATCATTTTAATGGTTGATATCTATGGTGGAATTGTTGCTAATTTCTCAGTTGGGACATCCAAATACTACATGAAACATCCTGTCTTGAGACGAATATTTGTCATCATACACCCACATGCTTTTTTCATCTTTTTATTGTCAGGTATGCCATGGCTCTATGGACTTTATTCCTATGCGTTTTTAGTTGCTGCATCCTATATCACCTCACGTATTCCCAAAAGAAATCTTCAAGAATTACTTGCTATCTTGTTTGTTCTCGTTGGAATCATCATCAATTTCATTCTATTTAAACAAGTAGAAACCTATATTCGTCTTTTATCGCTTGCACTGATTATCAAATTAATCTATGCCTTTTCAGTAGAACCCATCCTGTTAGAGGAACAGCTATCCATATGAGAATCTATATCATCGGTATGCCCGGCTCAGGTAAATCCACCGTGGGTAGAAAGTTAGCTCAAGTGCTCGATCGTCCTTTTATTGACTTAGATGGACTCATTGAAAAAGATGCACTCATGTTTATTGAAGATATTTTCGAGAAATATGGAGAAAAGAAGTTTCGAGAATTGGAAACGGAAGCACTCAAAAAAATAGTAGATGATAACCAAGTCATTGTTTGCGGTGGTGGTATAGTTACCAAAAAGGAAAACAAACAGTTGATGAATGGATTCAAGATCTATTTAGATACGGATATTGAATTGATCAGAGAGCGACTGGAAACCGATTATATTAGACCGCTGCTCAAAGAAAAATCACTTGATCAAATCTATCAAGAGAGATACTTAAAGTACATTGATTTTGCAGATGCGATTATATCGAATGATCGAAAAATTGATCAAACCGTTGACCAGATCATCGAACACTTAAAAAAGGAGCAGATACTATGAACATCTTACTCATTCATGGACCAAATCTCAATATGCTCGGTTTACGCGATCCAAAGATATATGGCGATATGACACAAGATATGCTCTATGAGACATTAGCCAATGAATATCAAACCGTCGAATTCACCTTTTATCAATCCAATTATGAGGGTGAACTCATCGATGTTATACATCATGCGATAGATGAAAACTATGATGGCCTCATCATCAATCCAGGAGGATTGACTCATACATCCATATCACTGCGTGATGCACTTGATCTGATCGATATTCCCAAAGTTGAAGTTCACTTAAGTGATCTATCTAAACGCGAAGCATTTCGTCAGGTTGATGTCATTAGGGATGTTTGTGATGCCATCTTTATGGGAAAACATATTGAATCCTATTATGAAGCGGTTGAATATCTCATTGAACATGTCAATAACGCATAATTCCATGGCTTAATTCTTAAAAAACAGCAGTTTTTATTGTGTATTGATAGGCTTTCATGTATAATGAAAACGGCAAAAAAACCAGTAAGGAGCACTATTCATGATTAGTACAAACGATTTTAAAACCGGACAAACCATTTTATATGAAGGTAACATTTATTCTGTCATTGAATTTTTACACGTCAAACCAGGTAAAGGTGGTGCATTCGTTCGCACCAAGCTTAGAAATCTAAGATCGGGATCCATTACCGATATTACATTTAATGCAGGAACAAAAGTAGAACGCGCTCAAATTGATAAGATCATGATGCAATATCTCTACGCAGATGGTGATAAACACGTCTTTATGAACACAGAGACCTATGAGCAAATAGAAATTCAAAAAACACAGATCGAACATGAACTGAATTACCTCTATGAAGGTCTATCTGTCGAAGTTATGTTTTATAATAGCACCGAGATTTTAGGTGTTTCACTTCCCGATAAGTTAGCATTAGAAATCACGGAAACCATGCCTGCAGTCAAAGGTGACACCAAAGGTAACGCACTTAAAGACGCGATTTTGCAGACGGGATTAATGATCAAAGTACCCATGTTTATTGAACAAGGTGAAAAAGTGATTGTTAATACCAATGATGGTTCTTATGTCTCTCGCGATAAGTAACTTAAACAAAAACTTCTAAAGAGGACTTCTTGTCCTCTTTTATTTTTGTTCATGGGATGAAACATGACTGAATATATGTTATAATACATGGGGTGATAAAAGTGGAACGGTTACAAAAAGTACTTGCTCAATCAAATGTTGCATCGAGACGAAAATCAGAGGAAATCATTCTTCAAGGACGCGTTAAAGTTAACGGTGAAATCATTAAAGAATTGGGTTTTAAAGTCAGTAAAGATGATCAGATTGAAGTGGATGGAAAACTCATCTCTCGGGCTGAACACGTTTATTTCTTGTTGAATAAACCAACCGGTTATATTTCAACAACATCTGATGAAAAAAACCGAAAAACCGTAATTGATTTACTCGATCCTGAGCACCAATCCATGCATATTTATCCAGTAGGTCGGCTTGATTTTGATACAGCAGGCTTATTGCTATTGACCAATGATGGTGATTTTACCAATCGGATGACACATCCAGAACACGAGGTTGAAAAAGAATATCTTGCACGCATCGATGGTGTCGTTATTCGAAAGAAGATTGTTCAACTCAGAAAAGGTGTTATCATCGATGAAGATTACTTAGCTGTTCCTAAATATGTCAGATTAATTGAAATCGACAAAGAACATCAAACCACTTTACTCTCTATTACACTCGTTGAAGGGCGTAATAAACAGGTTCGCAAAATGGTGGAAGCCATCGGTCATACCGTTAAGAAACTGACACGTGTTCGTTACGGCTTCTTAACCCTCGAAGGTGTTGAGCGAGGTTCATATCGCCCACTCAAAATACACGAAGTGCGAAAGCTCTACGGAATTGCTAACCCTAAAAAATCATAAAACACGATAACAAAGACAAAAAAACTATGTTATAATGAAATACGTATGGAGGAAAATCATGTCAGGGTTTAAATTAGCCATTGATGGACCAGCGGGATCAGGAAAGAGTACAATTAGTGCTTTGATTGCCAAAAAACTGGGATGGACACATATTGATACCGGAGCGATGTATCGTGCAGTTACACTGCAAGCCATTGAATTAGGTGTCGACTTAGAAGAAGAAACATCCTATCGTTTTTTAGAAACCGCGAACATCCATTATGATTATGACAAGATTTTCATTGATGATCGTGATGTATCACAAGCCATAAGATCGGATGCGGTCACACAAAATGTATCCTTGGTATCGAGTTTTCCTTATGTGAGAAAAAAACTCGTAGAGTTGCAGCAAAAAGCAAGTCAAAAGGGGAACATCATCATGGATGGACGTGATATTGGCACGGTGGTTATGCCACATGCAGATCTCAAAATCTTTTTGACAGCAAATGTTGAAGAACGTGCGAAAAGACGTTATAAAGAACATGTCAAAAAGGGAAATCAAGCGCATATTGAAAAAGTGATTGAAGATATCGTTATCAGAGATCAAAAAGATTCAACACGAAAAGAATCACCTCTTCGTAAAGCAGATGATGCAATCGTACTCGATACGACTCATCTAACCATTGAAGAAGTGGTGAATAAGATTATAGAGCTAACCGAGAAGAAGGAGAACGACTAACATGGAGTTAAAGTTTTTGAGACAGGGATCAATCGTTGAAGGTACAGTTATTAAAATTGAATCGAATACGATTTATCTCGACATTCAGGCACAAACTGAAGGGAAAATACACTTGGATAATTATGACAAGCCAGCACCTGATACGTTTGAAGGCTTGATTCAAATTGGACAAAAAATAAAAGCACGTGTGCAAAAAATCACCGATGATCCTGCACAGATTCTTTTATCACGCTTACCTCTACTTGTCGAAGAAAAATTCGAAAAAGTTCAGGCTTTAGCAGAATCCGGTGAAACCGTTAAAGCACGCGTTAAGCAAATACTCGAAAAAGGACTTGTTTTAAGTTATATGGAACAGGAAGTCTTCTTGCCATATAGTTTACTCGATTTTGATCTTGTTAAAGATAGAGACAACCTCAAAGGTAAAGTTTTAGAAATTCAAATCATAGAAGCTACCCAAAAAGGACGTAGCAAGCGCATTGTCGCATCAAGAAAAGCGATATTTGAACGTGAAAGACAGATTGCGTATGAACAAAGACTTCAAGCACGTCAAGAAGAACTTGATACCATCAACACGGGTGATATTATTAAAGGGGTTGTCGATAAAATCGAAACCCATGCTGCAACCATTCGTTTTGATCATGTCGTTGGACTCCTACGTATTTCACAGGTTTCACACTTTCGAATTGAAAAGATTGAAGACGTGTTAACACTCGGTCAAGAAGTCGAAGTCAAGGTCATTAAAAAAGAAGGTAATCGTTTAGATCTATCGATTAAAGCACTTCAAAAAACACCTTATGAGAATTTTTATGAATCTCACAAAGTAGGAGACACTGTCACAGGTACCGTTTTTCAAAAGTTACCTTTTGGTATTATCGTTGAAGTTGCTAAAGATGTCAGAGGATTATTGCATAAAAATGAGTTCTCATGGAATCCAAATGATAACTTCGAATCCTACGTTAAAATTGGTGATGAAGTAGAATTAGCTATACTTCAGATGGATTTAAAGAAAGAACGTATAGCTCTTTCCAAAAAAGCACTTGAAGATAACCCGTGGAAAAACGTAACGATCAAGCGTGGCGATCTAGTAGAAGCCAAAGTCCTTGAAGTGACTAAAGATGGACTCAAAGTGGAAGTTCAAGGTGCTGAAGGTGAAATTCCTACACCTGAACTCGCTGTTGAAAAAATCAATAAACCCGAAGATTACTTCGCCGTTGGAGATCAAGTCAATGCTGTCGTTATCGATCTAAACAGAGATACTTGGACACTTAAATTATCGATCAGACGTATTCTTGAAAAGGCTGAAAGAGAATCTTTTGAACAATATCTTGAGGATGAAGAAAGTGATCAAAATCCGACACTCGGAGATCTCTTTGGAGATAAACTCAAAGGCAAGAAAAAATAAGGTAGTTGAAAAGTAGGTTTTAATATGCCATATAAGGTAGCCATTGTTGGCCGTCCCAATGTCGGTAAATCAAGTTTATTTAACCGACTTATCGGTTCACGTCTGTCCATCACAGATGATCAACCTGGTGTAACCAGAGATCGTATCTATGCCAGAGCCGAATGGCTGACGAAGCATTTTAGACTGATAGACACAGGGGGCATCGACTTAGGCGATGCTCCTTTTTTAAATCAAATCAAAGCTCAGGCACAAATCGCGATGGATGAAGCAGATACCATCCTTTTTGTCGTTGATGGCAAAACAGGATTACTAGACGCTGATTACTATATCGCAAAACTACTCTACAAAACAGAGAAACCCGTTATTTTAGCAGTGAATAAAATCGATGATATCCAACAAGCAGCCAATGCTTATGAATTTTATGCGCTTGGATTTGGAGATCCCATCGCTATTTCTAGTATTCACGGTATAGGTATTGGTGATCTGCTCGATAAAATCATTTCCTATATAACAGAAGAAGATGTCGTCTATGACGACTCGATTATCCAGTTTAGTATCGTGGGTCGACCCAATGTAGGTAAATCATCTCTTACCAATGCTATTTTAGGTGAAGAACGTGTGATTGTCTCGGATATTGCGGGAACAACAAGGGATGCTATAGATACCAGGTTCAAAAAAGATCGCAAAGAATATGTCGTCATCGATACTGCAGGTATTAAAAAGCGCGGGAAAGTTTATGAGGCAACCGACAAATATTCCGTTTTAAGAGCGCTTTCTGCGCTAGAGAGAAGTGATATTGCACTTCTCGTCATTGATGGCAATGAAGGCATTTTAGAGCAGGATAAGCACGTTGCTGGATACATAATGGAATACAACAAAGCGTGTGTCATCGTCGTCAACAAGTGGGATGCGGTTGAAAAAGATGATAAGACCATGAAAAAAATGGAACAAAAAATCCGTGATGAATTTCAGTTTTTAACCTATGCTCCTATCGTCTTTGTCTCTGCAAAACACCAATCACGCATTCAAACCCTATTTCCAGCAATCAATTTAGCATATGAGAACTATCTCAAATCTGTTCAGACTAGCTTGTTAAATGATCTCATTCAAGATGCGGTTGCGATGAACCCGACACCGATTCATAATCATGGGAAAGCCCAATTTAATTATGCGACACAGGTAGCTATTAAACCTCCAACCTTTGTCATCTATGTCAATAATCCCGATTTTGTTCACTTTTCTTATGAACGTTATTTGATTAATCAATTGCGTCAAGCTATCGATTTCACAGGAACTCCTGTTAAAATCATCTTAAGAAAGAAGGTGTAAACCATGAAGATTGGAATTATTGGTGGTGGTGCATGGGGATGTACGCTCGCTCAAGTACTCATCGATAACGCACATCAGGTACTCATCTACGACATCAATCAACAAGCAGTAGACACCATTAACAATCATCATCATCCCTTTTTTGGAAATGTACTTGATGAGAAGATTAAAGCAACCACCAAGTTGGATGAAGTGATATCATTTGCTCAAACCTATCTCTTATCTGTTCCAACGAAAGCGATACGGTCCGTACTCAAAGAAATCAACCCTAAACTCACGAAACAATCTGTCTTTATCAATGTTGCGAAAGGTATCGAACCAGGTTCGCTCAAACGAGTTTCAGAAATAGTTGAAGAAGAGATATCACCTCTTTATCTAAAAGGATTTGTCGTCTTGACGGGACCTTCGCACGCAGAAGAGGTTATTGACCGCAAACTGACATTGTTAGTCAGTTCTTCAAAGAAGATGAGTCTTGCAAGAGAAGTGCAGCATATCTTTGCAAATGATAAGTATCTTCGCATCTATACATCATCTGATCTGATTGGATCGGAAGTTGGTGGTGCAGTGAAAAATGCTATTGCAGTTATCAGTGGTATTTGTACAGGCTTAGGACTGGGTGAAAATGCACGAGCTGCGGTGATCACACGGGGTATTGTCGAAATTGTCAGGGTTGTTGAGCTCTTTGGTGGTAAAAAAGAAACAGCCTTTGGGCTTACAGGTATCGGTGATTTAATCGTTACGGCATCTTCAGAGAATTCACGCAATTTCAAAGCGGGTCGAAACATTGGTTTAGGCATGAAAGTCGATCAAGTTTATCAAAAGGAAGCCCAAACAATCGAAGGTATACGAACGATTGAAGCGATGTATCAACTTGCAAAGAAACATCACATTGAATTACCGATGATTAACATTGCTTATGAAATTATTTTTCATGGATTACCCGTAGAAAAAGGGTTGCAACAATTATTGTCTCGCGATTTAAAGAGCGAAGATTTCTAAAAGAAGGTACTTTATGAAGATTGAAGATCTTAAACAAACCTATGGTTACAAACAAGTAAATACCTACATGACGGTATACTTTTCTGTTGGATTGTTTACTGCACTTTTCATTGTTGTGGGACTAGTCAATCAATTACCTGTATTTACAATTGTAGGTCTTGCATTAACAGGTTTCATGTTCTATCTTTCATGGAACCAATTTCAAATGTTACGAAAAATTAAAATTCATGCCAAGTCGTTTGAGATTTGTGAAGCAAAAGCAATCAATGTTGCTACACTTGCTAGCAACTATCGATATAACAGAATCGTATTTGAATTTGAAGACTTTATGGGTGAGTTTCATCGTATGGAATCAAATAATATTGTCCAGTCATATGAACTCGAATTGTATCTAGAAAAGACAATGGAAATATGTTATTCACCACATCTTGAACGGGTTTTAATCATGAATCAATTGACGAGAGAAGAAACTCAAAAAACTGAGGAAAAGAATGAAGATGATCCCTTTAGTTATTAGTAATCTCTACCGATTCATTCAAGTACAAAGGATGTAAAAACGGTGTGATTTGAATGATTTATGAAATAAATTGCTTTATTAAGCCATTCTATTTTTGCAAAATAGGTTCATATTGTTGCTAAATACAAACTAATTTGGTAAAATAAAATCACTTTAAGGAGGATATCAAATGAATAAGACAGAATTAATCGCAGTAATTGCTAATCGTGCACAGGTTACACAAAAGGTTGCAGAAGATGTTTTAGAAGCTTTTACAAGCACTGTATCTGAAACATTAGGCAGACGTGGTGAAAAAGTTGTCGTCACAGGATTTGGTACATTTGAAGTTAGAAACCGCGTTAAGAGAACGGGTAAAAATCCAAGAACAGGTGAACTCATCACAGTTCCTGAACAGAAATCACCCGCATTCCGCGCAGGTAAGTTACTTAAAGAAGCTGTTAAATAACAGCGCACAACAAAGAATATGGACATAAAAAAGTATTTTGCTGGGTCAAGATACTTTTTTTGTACATAAATTTAGATCTAAAACATCAACTCTTTCATATTGTTAACCACTTATTATATAAGTGATGCAATCAAATTGCTTTTCTACTGACACTTCAAAAAGGGTTTAATAAGCCATTTATCCACAAAAGTTGTGGAAAAAGTTTGTCAAACCACATGATAAAATGATAGTGTAAGGTGGTGTTATGAGATGAGTATCTTCATGAAAGCCGCAGAAAACGATCTCGAATTTGTTAAATTAAATATGACCCATATTGAAATGGTTGATGAAAAGAAAAGAACGCTGTTACACTATGCTGTATTGGGTTCAGCTATCGATACAATCCATTATTTACTCGATATGGATATCAATGTCAATCTAGCAGATGAACACGGAGAAACTGCTCTTTTTGATTGTGCGAGAAAAGGTAAATTAGAAATTGCTAAACTGTTGATAACAAAATTTGCATCCGTAAATGTGGAAAATCGCACAGGAGAACTTCCGATTCATCTCGCAGCCTTTAAGGGTGACATGGATATGATCAAATTGCTTATTGAGTCAGGATCTTTTCTCAATAAGAAAACACAGGAAGATAAGTTCCCTGTACACTACGCAATTGCTGGTGGAAGAGTTGAAGCGATCCCCTATTTACTTAAAGAAGGTAAACAACACTGGTTTATTCGCGACGCTTATGGCAATACGCTTCTACATCATGCTGCGAAAACATCCAATGTACAGATCATCGATATGTTGCTGAATCAAAACCTCGATCCCAACGCATTAAACTCACAGTTTGAGTCTCCAATATTCAATGCCGTTCGATTTGGATCTGTTGAAACACTTCGTTTACTTTTGGCAAGTGATGCGTATATTGATATTCACAATAGACGCTATGAAACACCGATTGATACAGCCATGATTTTTGATAAAAAAGATGTACTCAAATATTTACAAGATTATATGATTACACCTAAATACGAACGTCTTGTTCAAAAACAAGCACTTTCTATAGCTGTGCTAAATCGTGATCATGTCTACTTAAGAAAATTGATTGAACGAGAAACACCGATGAAAAAGGACCGTTTACAGAAAACAGCCCTGGATTACGCAAAAGAATACAATTTGGGACTTTGTGTCAATCTCCTAAGAGATGTCGAAGTCAGTAGTAATGGCAATAATTAGCACTCGAAAGAGTGCTTTTTTATTAGAAAATGAGATGCATGAGTACATCCGCTCCAAGAAAATGAAGCAGTAGAAAACATAGGATAACAATCATCCATAAAATCATGGTTGCTTGCATGTAGATGTTATCTTTTTGAATATGATGAATTCGCTGAGTATCTATAAGTGAGGGTATGGATGCCAAAATAAAGATGAATCCAACATAACGTATAACATAGACAAATAGAGATGAGTTGATCCATAGGTCAATCAGATAACTCAATAAAGCAAACAAAACAAAGTAAATCAATGTAAGCGATAAAAATCCCAAAGTTTTTATAAGGATGCTTCTAAAGTAATCACCTAGTGTTTGACCAGATACATAATCGATACCTCGGGTGACATGGATCAGTAGTTTAAAGATGTCTTCGATGTGGATCATAATATCACTTACTACTTCAACGCATGTTTAGCGAATCGTTTTGGTTTTCGAATAACATCATAAATACCCCAATGTTTTTCCGGTTCATCCGATGCTTTTGATCCCTTCCAGGGTTCATCAAATGCTTCAAAGATAAACATGATGATTCCTCTTTCTTTGCTCCAAGATAAGATTTGATCGAGATATGCTTTTTGATAATCTTCGTTTGTTTCACTTTGTATCATGGGACCATTTGATAGGGTTGGCCATCCGAACTCCGTAAAGATTATCGGTTTATTAGGATAAAGTTTTTTTGTTTGTTCATAATCACTTTTCGTTGCTTCAATCGCTTTGTCAAAAGGTACTTTTAACCATACGGGATAGGAGTGTATCGAAATAAAATCGACAACCTCAGCAATCACTTTTCCATCCTGTCTCCAATGATGAGAACCTTCACAAAATGTGATGGGTTGTTTGATCTTTTGCTTGAGGTATTTCACATAGGATGCCATGGTTTCAGGTTTCATCAAATTGTGATGCCAAGATGAAGTGTTTTCGTTGCCAACCGATGCAGCAAGAATAATGTCTTCGTAAGTATTGCAAAGTAATGCAAGACGATCAAGTTGCTCATAATTGAAAACGAGATTGTACTCAATCTCTTCATCTGAGTGAAGTCCACCCCACGGACAATTGGGATTACTGATTTCACCTCTCGGTTCAACGCCAAGCATCACCTTGAGATCAATATCAT
>JAVEVJ010000078.1:0-5413 GCA_034005105.1 Acholeplasmataceae bacterium
ATTTGAGTAAGTTCGATTCAAAGGAATGATAATCAAAGTGTGTGGTCTTCCATTCTGCATTGACATCGTCTGCTGGATATTGTATTGGTGTAACATCAAAGATCGTCTTTGATTTAGGAACGACGACAATACCTCCTGGATGTTGACCTGTCGATCTTTTGACACCTTCAATTTTCTTGGCTAACCGTTCGATTTGAGCACTTCTAACCTGGATGTTTTTATCCTCTAGATAACCCTTGACATAACCAAAGGCGTTGCGTTCAGCAACCGTTTGGATAGTACCTGCTCTAAAGGTATGATCTTCACCGATCAACTCACGCACATAGGCATGTGCTTTCGCCTGATAATCTCCTGAGAAGTTAAGGTCGATATCGGGTACTTTATCACCATCAAAACCTAGGAAGGTTTCAAAAGGAATATCGTGACCATCTTTGATCAGTTTCGCACCACATATCGGACAGTTTTTTGTCGGTAAATCATAACCCGATTTGATTCCTTTTAGGAAAGGTTGGAAAGCTTTTTGTTCAACCGTGATTCCGTATTTAACGATCTCTTCATCACTTAAATGAAACACGGTAAAATCGCCTTGTGGACAGCGATAATGGGGTCTAAGAGGATTGACCTCAGTGATATCTAAAAGGGTTGCAACCAGTGAGGATCCAACCGATCCACGTGAGCCGACAAGATATCCTTCATCGAGTGATTTTTTAACGAGCAAATGGGAGATGTAGTAGTTTGGTGCAAAGTCGTTATCGATGATGTTTTTGAGTTCTCTTGATACCCTATCCATAACCATCTGATGTGGTGAGGATCCATAGAGATATTGCATCTTGTCATAGACCAAACGCTTCACTTCATCCGCGATACTATCGATACCTAAAAGATCCCTGAATGCTTCATCTGGTAGTGAATAAAGCTGTTTGGGGAAGGCTTGGATATGATCGATTTTATCGTTTAATTCGTGGGTATTTTTGATGACGATCTCATAGGCTAATTCAGGACCTAAAAAACTCATCTGCTTCATCATTTCTTCAGTCGTTAAAAAATATTGTTCAGGCATGGTATTGTATCTTGCTAAATCATGAATACCCCCACCAACTAGAGGTGTGCGTATATAGATCTCTCGGTATAAGACATCCTTTTTTTCAAGGTAGTGAACATCACCTGATGCAATAACGATTTTATTTTGCTCTTTTGCATAGCGAACAATCTTGGTGATAATGGCTTCGATGATTTCATCAGCATGAGCACCTAAACCATCCTTCAAGTGCTTATATGCATTCGGTGGTTGTACCTCGATATAGTCATAAAAAGAGATGGCTTCTTTCAGTTCATCATCGCTTTGATTGAGTGCAGCTTCAAAGACGTTACCGTTTGAACAACCGCTACCTATCAATAATCCTTCACGATATTTATCAAGCACGGATCTGAGTGTTCTTGGTCCACCATAAAAGTGGTTCGTTAAGGCATCACTGATCAGTTTAAAGAGATTTTTATAACCACTTTGCGTCTGTGTGAGCACCATGATGTGATAGGGCATGATATGCTTCCATGCTTCTTTGGGATCAATCGATTCATTGATATGATCAAATATCTTGATTCCTTGTTTGATGAGATCCGTCATCATGAGCAACCAGATCTGTGCGGTCACATACGCATCATCTACAGCTCTATGATGTGCTTCTTGTTTCACTTTAAAGAATTTAGCAAGTGCTTTTAAATTGAATCGTTTAAGGTCTTGATGGTAAAAATAACGTGCTAAATTGAGGGTATCAATCACGAGTGGATTATCAAAACTTAAATTGAGACGTTTCGCATTCTCACGTATATGACCAATATCAAATAAGGCGTTATGTGCAACCAGTACAGCACCTTTACAGAAATTGAGGAAATTGATTAATTCTTCTTCGATAAAGGGAGCTGGTGCTAACATTTCATCGGTGATATCCGTTAGTTCAGTGGTGAAATTGGAGAGTGATTCACCTGGATTAATAAACGTTTGATAGCGTTCTGTAATCAATCCGGATTCAATCTTAACCGCTGCTATTTCGATGATCTTATCGCGTGTTGAAGATAACCCCGTAGTTTCAATATCAAAGACAACATAGGTTAAATCTTTAAGCAGCTTATCTTCTGGATGACCGGATGTTATTTGAAACTTCGTATCATCAACAAAGTCAAGTTCAACACCATAGATCGGTTTAATATCTTTTCCTTTGGTTGCTTTAAAGATATCAGGGTAGGCATATAAACCATTGTGATCGGTAAACGCAATCGCTTCATGTCCCCATTTTGTCGCTTGATCAATGTATTCATACACATCGGTCACCGCGTCCATATTTGACATCTTCGTGTGCACATGAAATTCAATACGTTTTTCTCTTGCACGATCCATTCGTTCTTCTTTTTTACTCTTTTGGATAAAGTTGATGGCATCCGCAAAGACAACAACATCCTTTTGGAATGTATCAAAAGTTGCACGACCCTCAACTTGAATATAGTCTCCATCATGAAGTGAAGCAGCTAAGTCACGATCTTTATCATATTTGATAAACCGCTTGATATAGATGGCATCGTTGTCATCACCTAAAACAAAGGATAAAAGCTCCGTGGTTGTGAGCTGTCTTAATTCGAGTTTTGAGATAACACCTTCCACTAAGAAAGTAACATCTCCTTTTTCGTTTTTATATTGGTCCAAGCGATATTGATCGATCGGTATTTCTGAAATGGGAACTGCTTCAGCAGATGATTTTTTTGAAAATGTCTTTCTAGCGGATTGTCTTGAAGTTGCTTGTTTCGCATAGATAACCTTTTTTTCCATGACTTTTTCTTGTTCCACAATGGAAGACTCAATCATTTCAGATACTGGAGTTAAATCCTTAATAACCTCATAAGTGATTTCTACATGGAACCCAAAACCTAAAAAGACCTGTTTAATGTCATCAAAATAATCACTGATATAGGTGCTATCCTTATCGACTAATACGACAAAACGCTTATCTTCATACTTGGCATCAAAGTTTTTAAGAACAACAAAGCGTGCTTTTTCTTTGGATAGTTCAATGACAGCATAATCATAATAAGCTTTCGCAAATTGATCAAATTGATCGGTTTTATCATAACTGAGTTCAACATCCACATACTTGAGAATACGGGGAACATAAAAATAGCTTTTGAGTTGTTGAATAAAGGGAATAAGCACTTCAGGTTCAACCACTTCAGCTAAATGAACATGAAAAATCCACTTTTTATCAAGCGTATCGATACTCACACGTTTGAGTTCTGCTTGATTGATCAGAGGATGTTGGAATGCTGATTGTTCTAAAAATAATTGAAATTTATCCTTTTTCATATCGTTAACCCCTTATCAATCACTTTAATCGACTTATATGCCCAAAAATGCCAAATGTATAAGATGGGAATGGCCAAATAAGTCAGAGCTGGTGTTGAAAATAAGAGGGCAAGGAGTTCAATAAAGATAGCGATGGTTGTTAAGTAGATAGATAACTTAAAGCGCATACCAAATGGTATCGGAAGAGCACGTGTAAAGATCATCATAAAGAGCGTCATAATCAGTGCATAAAAGACAAAATCAAATAGACCCTTAAAGTAAGCTAAAAAGATCTCTGAAGTCGTGAAAATTGCGTTTTCTTCATAAAGTGCACGTATACCTGATGCAAGTATGAGTCGATTATCACTCGTCGTATCTGAAAAATCATAGTTTTCTAATCCAATGGTCTCATAACTTGCTCTCGTTATTTCAGTACCAATCACATAGATTGCTAAATCATTGCTTAAAAAGACAAAATGAATTTTATCCTGTGTTGGTTCATACGAATTGATATTGATTTCAAAGTGTTCAAACTGCGTCTTTGCAGTTTCTGTAGTGATAAGTGTTCCATCAACAATCAATGTATCACTTAAGGTCAAATCTTTTTCGATAGCTGTCATTAATTGCTGATAGCGATCAAGACTCATCCCTGGATTCACCAGTATTTTTAACCATGCGGGTAGCATGAGTAAAGTGGGTAGAAGAATGAGGTATAAAATCACTTTTCCCCATGAATCTTTCATAAAAAAAACCGCAAGCGGAGGTTTAGTTAAACTAGTTGTCAGCCTTTTAAACATATCTTCAGCTCCTTGTGTCTTATTATAACATAATAAAGGCTCATATGATAAAATGATATTGGTGAAAATATGAATTTAATGAATCACGAAAAACACTATAATACGCTTCATAACTACTACCTTCAAACCTATCATAAGAAGGTCTTTAAGATTGCATTAAACGGTGGCTTTACCTGTCCCAATATCGACGGAACGGTTGCTACGGGTGGATGCACGTTTTGTTCTTATATGGGAAGTGGTGATTTTGCAGGTAATAAAAGAGAACCTCTCAAGGAGCAATTTCAAAAAATAAAAGAGATGATGCATCAAAAATGGGAAGATGGTTATTATATCGCCTACTTTCAAGCAAACACCAATACCCATGCTCCTTTAAATAGATTAAAAGAACTCTATGAAGAAGCAATCACCTTGGATCCAAACATCATTATGCTCTCGATTGGTACTCGTCCAGATGCACTTCCTGATGATGTCGTAGACTATTTGGCTGAACTGAATACGCGTATACCGGTTCAAATCGAACTCGGTTTACAGACCATCCATGAAAAAACATCAGAGATGATCAATCGTGCGCATGATTTAGCTTGCTTTGATGATGCCGTTTTTCGTCTTCGTCAAAAAGGTCTTGAAGTCATTGTCCATATCATTAACGGACTTCCTTTTGAAACCAAAGAGATGATGATTGATACGGTTAAACATTTAAATGCCCTAGATATCCAAGGTATCAAGATTCATATGCTCCACCTGATGGAAAAGACCAAAATGGGGTATCAATACAAACAAAACCCTTGGAAACTGATGACACTCGAAGAATACGTCGATGTCACCGTGGATCAGATTGGATGGCTTCGAAAAGATATCATCATCCACCGGTTGACTGGAGATGCACCAAGCGATATGCTCATCGCACCTAACTGGACACGAAAAAAATTTGTGGTAACCAACGAAATCGACAAAAAGATGAGAAAACTCAATCTTTGGCAAGGAGACTATTATGAAAAAAAACGTCTTACTTGAACAAGCACACGCCATTTTAAAAGATTTGATCAATCCTGAAGACATTATCGTGGATGCTACCATGGGTAACGGACATGATACCCTCTTTTTAGCGGGTATCGCTAAAGAAGTCTATGCATTTGATATACAAGAGGATGCACTTAAAAGTACGCATGAAAAAGTTAAAGATATACCTTCTGTCCATCTCATTCTTGATTCACATGAACATATCTTCAACTATGTTGAAGACATCAGAGGTGTCATCTTTAATCTTGGTTATCTTCCTGGTGGA
>JAVEVJ010000014.1:0-25953 GCA_034005105.1 Acholeplasmataceae bacterium
TTATATTACCTGTGGCTGGTAATAAAGTCTCATATGTAACAGGGATCAGCCTCTGAAATCACAAATAATGAGGTTTTTTTATGTTTTATTGATAATGTCTCTTGACTTTTAATAGTTAGTTACCTCCATCAGCAAACAAATTGTAGCATAGAAGATCAATAAAAGTTAAAAAAGTGCTAACATTTAACAAAAAAGGCCGAAGCCTTTAATCGTTAAAGAGTGATAGCTGTTCCATTCCAAACTTTTTGTTGCCAGATACGATACGTTGCCATTTCGAACTTCTGCCTTTGCCAAGCGGTCTAATCTTGTTTTCTTCCTTAAGACGTTTGAGCGTTCGATCAATTGTAGCATCACTGACATTGGGATGACGTTTACGAAGATCTTCTTTCGCAAAGATCTCATCGAGTTTTAAGATACTATTTTCAATGTTATTGGATTTATTTAATTCTTTTTCAAAAACGTATTCATGTGCCATACGATCGACTTCCTCGTAAGCTTGAATCAAGATTTGAAGCAAGATTCGTGATAACATATCGGTTTGAGCAAATCCAGAGGACCAATAATAGGATGCGGTGATTAATCCGGATTGCCAACCGTCTTGTTCTTTTGCAAAGTATTTGAAGAAAGAGACATATTTAAAGACTGAAAAGTCTTTAGCAATTAGTGCATAGAGTAAAATGAGTGCGATAAGATCATGATGGATCGTGGTGATCTGCATGTTCATAAAATCGACATAAAAATTGGTGATGAGTTGCGTAAGTTCATACTTTTTCATGCGCAAATTTTTATCAAATAATGCCATGAGCTTTTCAAGATCATCACGCTTACTCGCTTTCTTGCCCTTCAGCATACCTTCTTCTTCCCTTTCATAGGATTGAAAGTTGATGGTATCGGTATGTTTGGATAAAAGCTTCATCAAATTACCGACTTCATTTGCGAGTAATTCAAAGTCTTCAGGACGCTTATGTAATTGATTAAGTGCTTGCTTTAAGTTCTGGAGTAAATGTTCATCCTTGGTGCGTGGACTCATCGTCTTTTTAGCAAACAACCGAATGCGAGCATCGGTCATATCCAATTTTAAAATATGCGCGATAGCTATTAGGTTTTGTTCCATCGTTTTGCGTTCAAAAGCCTGGGCATCTCTTGAAAAGAGATCATCATAATAAAATGACTTACCCTTCGACTCATAAAGCGATAGTAACAACATCATGACATCTTGATGGATTTGAATGCGATCCATATGTCCTAAAGCTTTCATATCATCAACTCCTTAGTGATGAAAACTCGATCCTCCAATAAATTCTCTCAAGAGGGAGTTACAAGGAACGATTTCATCATCGATATTATTAAAGTATTTTAAGAATTTGAGTAAACGATTGGCATTGATAAAGTGTTGATTATCTCTGGGTATCGCCTGAAGCTGCGCCACAGCATGCTTTTTGAGGACAGCTAGTTCATAGGTCAATTCAGAATTGAAGACATAGTTTGCTTCCTTTTGGAAGGGATAGATCCACTTAAATTCACCACGTCTGACCGATGGCCACATGTTCATCGTGTCGATAGCTGATGCGTTGCGATACTTTTGATCGCGAACGATACGTCTTAAAAGACGTAATTCTGTGATGCTGATGGGATTGTGATCATCAATATGCAGCTGTGTCTGAGGTGCAATATAGATTTGAAACTTTTGATGTTTCGGAATGCTATGTGTCAATTTTTCATTTAAGGCGTGGATACCTTCAATGATAATCGGTGTATCCTCTTTGAGTTGAATGGTCTTTCCCTGTTCACGTTCTCCCGACTTGAAGTTAAACTTAGGAAGGGTTACGCTCTGACCTTGAACGAGTGCTAACATATCTTTATTAAATAGATCAACATCGAGTGCATCGATATGCTCTAAATCGGGTAAGCCATCTTCACCTTTAGGTGCTAAATGTTTGCCGAGGTAATAATCATCGATTGAGATCATGATTGGCTTAATGCCTCTGGTCATCAGTTCAACACGTAAACGGTTAGAAAACGTCGTTTTTCCCGAGGACGAAGGACCTGCGATACCAATCAAGCGAATACTTTCAATATTGGACTCGATCAAGTTACCGAGCTCGTTTAATTGATGATTATGTTTAGTTTCACACATGTTAACAAAATCAACAGCAGATGGGTAATCTTTGGCATACTCATTGATTTTAGGAATCGTATTACCTTGAATAATTTTACCCCACTTTGCGGCTTCCTTAAGGGCTTGACCAAAGGTAGGTTCATCCTTGAAGGAAGGGATTTTTCCACCGAGTTCTGCTCTTGGATATTGAATGATAAAGCCTGGATGATAAGGAAACATGTGATAATCCTTTAATAATCCAGTCTTAGGTAGCATATAGCCAAACATGTAATTAATATATCCATCGCATTCATAGAGATTGACATAATCCTCTTCGCGGTATTCCATGACAGCAACTTTATCTGGCATGTGAAGGTCGCTATAGAGTTTGGTTGCTTCACCGATGGAAACACGTTTGCGAATAATTTTTAAATCTTTTTTGATCAGATCATCCACTTCATTTTTGATGGACTGAACCAAATCATGGTTAACAGCACCTTGATAATTATCTAAAACAGCCAATATCGATCGTGAAATGCTGTAGTTGTAACGTATTTTAACATCGGGTAAAATACGCTTAACAGCCATTGCGATGACATAACGAAGTGTTGATTCGTACATGCGAATCGCATCGACATCATTAAAATCCAAAAATTCGATATCAGCATCTTTTGTTTCGATGTAACTGAGTTCTCTTAGACGACCATTGACGGTTGCCGCCAAGGCATTGTCTATCTTGAGCTTTTTAGCGATATCATAGAGCATCTGTGGACTTTCATAGATATAACTTTGGCCTTGAATCATAAATTTCATACGGTTAATCTCCTTATTCATCCTCATCGAATAGATCGAGTCTATTCAAGTGGATTTTTTTATCTTTTACTTCAATAATCTCTTCTTTAACGAGATCGATGACCTCAAGCGGTTCAATCTTTTTCTTAGTCACACGTTCGACTTTGGGATCATCTTTTTCTTCCTTGGCAGGAAAAATTTGAATCATATAACCCTTACCTAAATCGGTTTCTTCAAACATCTTTTTACCAAATTTGTTTCCACTGTATTTGAGTTCTGAAACCTGTGTCATCAGACTGCTCTTTTCACCGACGATGCGAACATCAACATTTTCTTTTTGTTGTGCACGGCTTAATCTAGCCATTGAAACCGCAAGATGTGGATTTGCTTTTTGATGTTCAATGATCAAGATACCACGACGATTTCGATTATAGGTGGGTAATTCTTCAACAACATCTTTGATGATATGTCCTCTGTTGGTTAGAATAATAAAGTCATCGGATGGTTTGACATAGCAAGCTCCTGCTACTTGATCACCATCTTGAAGGGACATGCTCTTCACTCCTCCGGCTTGTAAGCCGTATAAAGGAAGATCATCGGTGTTATAACGCAGGGCATAACCCTTCATCGATATCGATAGGATGTTTGGTTTCTCATGCATATCGATACTGATGACTTCATCGTTATCTGATAATTTCATACAGCGAATCGGTTTGCTGTAACGAGTTACTTCGAAATCAGACAATTTGGATTGTTTCATCATACCATCTTTGGTTGCAATCAAGACATTAATATCTTCTTTAAAGTTACTAACCGCGTAGACAGCAATGATTTTTTCATTGCGTTCAATCGGTGTGATGTTGTTGATATAGATGCCTAAATCTTTCCATTTTTGTTCGTCAATCTTAAAGACAGGTAGGAAGATATAGTTTCCCAATTGGGTAAATAGTAAGAGGGTATCTAAGGTATTGAGCTCTTCTTCAAAGATTAAACTATCATCTTCTTTTAAACCACAGGATTGTGATGCCTGATAAGATCTCGTAGAAGCTCTTTTGATGTAGCCCTCTTTGGTGACACCAATCATCACATTTTCATCGCTGACCAAATCTTTTTGATCAATCTTAATGGTTTCGATTTCAGCTTCGATCTCGGTCTTTCGATCCTCACCTAAAAGATCACTTATCTCCATTAATTCACGTTTAATCACGCGTCTTAACGCTGCTTCTGAACTTAAGATATGATCGAGTTCTTTGATGCGTTCAGATAAACCAACCGATTCCTGTTCAAGTGCGATAATATCGGTATTGGATAAGCGGTAGAGTTGTAGGGTTACAATCGCTTCAGCTTGCACTTCAGAAAAGTCAAAAGTTGCCATCAGATTTTCTTTTGCGTTTGCTTTATTTTGTGAACCACGAATGATCTTGACGACTTCTTCGATAACAGAAACCATCTTGATCAAACCTAAGACGATATGTTGTCTTTTGGTTGCTTTCGCAAGCTCATAGTTTGAACGGTTAGTTATCACATCTTTTTGGTGATCAACATATGCTTTCAAAACAGGTAGAACACCAACTAAGACAGGGCGATGATTCATAATTGATACCATGTTATAGTTATAAGTAACCTGTAAATCGGTATTCTTAAACAAGAGATTGAGAATGAGCTGTGCATCAGCTCCTTTTTTCAAGTCAATAGCAATACGAAGACCTTCCTGATCAGTTTCATCTCGAATCTCTAGGATATCTTCAACTTTCTTATCGATTCTAAAAAGATCCATTGCTTTCACTAAATCAGCTTTATTGACTTCATAGGGAATCTCTGAAATAACGATGCGATCTTGTGATTTACTGATCTCTTCAATGGAACTCTTCGAACGAATAACAATTTTACCTGCACCGGTCTCTAGGGCTTGCAAAATACCTGCATGACCTTGGACGATACCTCCGGTTGGAAAATCGGGTCCTTTGATGATTTGAGACACTTCATCTAAGGTCAATCGTTCATTATCGATAAATGCTAATGTAGCTTCAATAATTTCTTTTAAATTATGAGGAGGTATATTGGTTGCATAACCTGCAGAGATACCTTTAGCTCCATTGACCAATAAATTAGGGAATTTTGCGGGTAAAACAACAGGTTCTAATTCTTCGTCATCAAAGTTTGGAACAAAAGGCACAGTTCGTTTATCAATATCTCCTAAAAGTGCTTCTGCTGCACGCGATAATCTCGCTTCCGTATAACGCATAGCTGCTGCCGAATCACCATCGATTGAACCGTTGTTACCGTGCATATCAATGAGTGGGACACGCATCTTAAAGTCTTGTGAAAGACGAACCATCGCTTCATAGATCGATGAATCACCGTGAGGGTGGTATTTCCCCATGACTTCTCCAGCGATTCTAGCGGATTTCTTATAGGGTTTGTTATGTAACATGCCAAGCTGTTGCATCGCATATAAAATGCGGCGTTGAACAGGCTTTAGCCCATCTCTTGCATCTGGAAGTGCACGATCTTGAATGATGTATTTTGAATAGCGAGCAAAACGTTCTGAAACAATATCTTCTAGAGAGGTCTCAATGACCTTTTCCATGTAGTCATTGACTGCTTTGATTACATTTGCCATTATTCCGCCCCCTTCTGAAGATCAAAATCATCGCTGATTTCAAAATCAACGTTGTCTTCGATCCATGTTCTTCTTGGTGAAACATCATCACCCATCAGGATGGAGATACGTTTATCAGAAGCTGCTAAATCCTCAATGCGCACTTGAATAAGTGAGCGTGAATCTGGATTCATTGTTGTTTCCCAGAGTTGATTAGCGTTCATTTCGCCTAAACCTTTATAGCGTTGGATGGTATAGGGATTATCATCGATCAACGCTTTTAATTCCTCATCACTCCACGCATAAAAGGACTCTTCTTTTTTACCCTTTTTACGTGTCAGTTTATAAAGAGGTGGCTGAGCGATATAGAGTCTGCCATCTTCGATTAAAGGACGCATGTATCTAAAGAAAAATGTGAGAAGTAAAACTTGGATATGCGCACCATCGGTATCCGCATCCGTCATGATGATGACTTTTTTATAATTACATTTTTTAAGATCGAAATCGTGACCAAAATCAGCACCAATCGTATAGATGATCGTACTGATTTCTTCATTCTTTAGAATGGTATCAAGTGAGGTACGTTCGGTATTGATCACTTTACCTCTAAGCGGTAAAATCGCCTGAAAGCGACGATTTCTTCCCTGTTTAGCTGAACCTCCTGCTGAATCACCTTCGACCAAGAAGAGTTCATTGACACTCTTATCCTTTCCCTGTGCAGGGGTAAGTTTTCCGGATAAAAGCATTTCTTTTTTCTGTTTTGATTTACCGTTTCTAGCTTCATCACGTGCTTTTCTAGCAGCATCTCTTGCGCGCTGCGCAGACAGTGCCCGATTGATGATATGTGAAGCAGTTTCTCTGCTTTCTTCAAGATAGGTTGTCATCTTGTCATAGACCACATAATCACATGCGTTTCTTGCCTCAGGTGTACCGAGTTTTCCCTTGGTTTGCCCTTCAAACTCTAAAGCATCTTCAGGTACCCTTAGAGAAATGATAGCGGTTAGTCCTTCACGAATGTCTGAACCGTCAAGATTGGGATCTTTATCTTTGAGGATATTGTATTTTCTAGCATAATCATTGATTGATCTTGTCAGTGCTGATTTAAATCCAATCTCATGTGTTCCACCATCTTTTGTGCGCACATTGTTGACGAATGATAAGATGTTTTCTTGGTAACTATCGGTAAACTGTATCGCGATCTCAATCTCAATGTTTTTACGTTTGTGATCGCTCATCTGATAGGGTGCTTCAATGATGAAAACATCGTTGAGACCATTTTTTCCCATATTTAAAAAATCGATATAAGCTTTAATACCCTCATCGTACTTAAATGACTCTTTTTGAGGTTTTCGCTGATCGATTAAATTCATCTTTAAACCTTTGATTAAAAAAGCAGATTCTCTGATGCGTTCTTTGATTAAATCATATTGAAATAATGTGGTTGAAAATATTTTAGGATCGGGTTTGAACCAAACGGTTGTTCCTGTCTTTCTGGTATCACCGATGCGTTCAATCTGTCCAATTTTTGAACCGCCATCCGTATAACGTTGACGCCAGATACCACCATCACGATAGATCGTCACTTCAAGAAATGATGAGAGTGCATTCACCACGGAGGATCCTACACCATGAAGACCACCGGATACTTTGTATCCGCTCTGATCAGAAAATTTACCGCCTGCATGTAAAACCGTAAAAATGATTTCTGTTGTGGGTCGTCCACTGGCATGCATTTTATAGGGCATTCCACGACCGTTATCAGAAACCTCAATCGAATTATCCGCTTTAATCGTTACGGTTATTTCGTTTCCATAACCCGTCAGAGCTTCGTCGATTGCATTATCAACGATTTCCCAAACGAGATGATGAAGTCCTTTGGCATCGGTCGATCCGATATACATCCCAGGACGTTTACGAACAGCTTCTAGTCCCTCTAGAATTTGTATCGATTTTTCATCATAATTTTTGCTTTGATTACTCACTTGATCACCAACTTTTATGTATGTACATATTATACCAAAAAATATAGTCAACTACAACGTTTGATGATGTTTTCTTTTTCCTTTTGACAGACGTTTTATTCGTGTTATAATGATGAAGTAATGAGGTGTTAATGTGAACTATGTCTACATCTTTCTCTTGATGGTTCTCTCATATTTTCTTGGTTCCATACCCAGTGGACTCATCATTGGAAAAGTCTTTAAGAAAATCGATATTCGTGAATATGGTTCCAAAAATACTGGAGCAACCAATGCGGTTCGTGTTCTTGGATTTCGATACGGAATCTTTGCATTTATATTCGACCTTGCGAAAGGTGCAATGGTTATTTTTATTGTCTTTCTGATTGGTAATCCAGATCTTTATTTAGTGAGTGATTACCAGATCAATATCGCATCAGTCTACGGTGCAGCTGCTGTTTTAGGACATGTATTTCCTATCTACATCAATTTTAAAGGTGGTAAGGCTGTTGCTACATCAGCAGGTATGATCTTTGCGATTGAACCATGGGTCGCAGTAGGTGTCATTGTACTATTTCTCATCATTTTCATGATCACACGCTATGTTTCCCTTTCATCAACGATTGCTGCATCATCGGTTCTTCTCTATTTTGTCATTCGAGTCTTCATTGAGCATGAACTCTTTAATCTTGCTACAAGATTGATGGATTTAGTCATCGTATCGATACTTGCAACGATTATCTTTATCAGACATAAAGCAAACTATCGACGATTAAAACTAGGAACAGAATATAAATTTTTACCCAATAACAAAAAATAGCATGCTCGACATGCTATTTTTTTACGTTTCTAAAGGTATGCCTAAATCTTTGATAAGTATCAAATAATCTAAAGCGATAATGCCTTGCCAAGCAAAGGAAGCCTCTTTGACGTGATCGTTATCTGCCCACTTCCACGTGATATCCCACAGGTGTTCCTCGTTTTGATGTTTTAAGGCTTCATCAATTTCTTCGAGCAATAGATTAAAATAGACTTCAGAACCAATCGATGGATGATTTTTAATCAGAGAGGAAGGTTTGTTGACGTACTTGGTAAACCAGGTGCTCTTATCTCTTTCAATCACTTCCTCAAGACGTAAAATCATTTCCTTTTTTGCTTTAATAAATAGCGTATTTGTGTAATAGAGATCCGAAATATCATTTAACATCTCAATCAAAGTTCTCAATGTATGTCTTTCAATGGGTTTATCAAAGTTTAAGATATAGTTCATCGCTTCTTCACAAACTTTTTTAGCTTGGAAATAGATTTTAGTCATCGGGTTTCCATACCGGATAATAAATCCAGCAAGCGAGCTCGATGGATTAAAACTATCTAATGGACCTTCATCAGCCCACCAAGGTGCATGTGGATAGTCTTTATTGTTTTTTGGAATAGCATGCCACCGCATGATGGTATCATCAAAGGTATTTTCAAGGTATGTAAAGAGATGTTGTACGACTGGATGCATTTGATCCACCTTGTGTTCACGGATGATATTGACAGCAACCCATGATTGGATGGCACTGGAATTGGGATTTAAAAAATCAGGCTCTAGGCCATGACCAAAACCACCATCTTCGTTTTGATAGTCTTTGAGTAGGTCCATCACTTCACTTAAGGTTCCATCAGAAAAGAGATGTCTTGCACGTGCGATCTCAAGAGGTCTCGCTCTGTGAAGCATTCCGTGGATGATTTGATCAATCACTTGTTTTTTCATACGTTCTCCTAGAAAAAAGACATAACGTGTATGTCTGATTTTGCCTTACTTATATTGATTCATGGATGCAAGTATTTGACGTACTTGCTTCTCTGAAGGTGTACGTCCCATTTGACGCATCATTTCACGAATCATTTTCTCGTTTACGGGTGGATTTTTTTCAAGATACTTTTTAAACCATGCCCTTGCTAAAAAGAAACCAACAACTCCACCCACTAAGAGTGTACCAATAATAATTAATAATAATACCCACCATAATATAGTCATATCTACGCACCTCACTTATGCTAACCATATTTTACTTGATTCATAGTCAAATTACAAGTAAAAATCCCCGTTATTGACATATTCACACAATTTCATTTATAATGGGTCATAAGACAGTACACGAGGTAAATAAATGACACTTTTTTTTGATTTTGTAATTCAATCAGCATCATTTTTTATTACCACATACTTTATCTATAGTCTTTTAGGTAGAAAACAAAAAATAGCCTATGGACTCTTAGTGATCCTCATATTAGCAAGACTAATCCCCATCCTTCAAAATGCTTCATTACTTGCTATTGATGCTTTGATTCTACTGATCGTTTATGATGTCGGTCCACTTGTTTTTGCAGCGATGATTTTCGCATCCATCACCGGTGGCATTCCGATGATTAAAATGAAGAGAAAACGGGTTATTAAGGGTATTTCAGATGATATTCAAACCGCTTGGAAACAAAAGATAACCGCAATAATTGTTATCTTAGGTTCACTTATCTTGGGTGTTATCTCAACATTGATCTTTGAAAAGATGATGTTATATACGATGTGGGTAGTCACTGTTCTTGGTTTTGTGTTAGGGATCATCATCTACCTGCAGACATCAAAGATTACAAAAGAGCGCATCATCCTTCTGGTCGGCAAAGATAAAGAATCCATGTATGAGTTTGTTATTGAACAGAAAACGGCTAAACTCACGGTAAAAGACTTCTTTGATGATGATCGTTATATTATCGATTTTATCGGTGTTGTTCATGTCATCGATCAAAATAAACGTATAGAAAAAGATTATCTCTATTGGCTAGCAACTTCCGAACAGGTATCTATTCAAAAACCTTTGACAAAGCTTATAAACTTAAGTTATGTTGACTATTTAGATCACTTTGAAAAATATCACGTGAAACACCTATGGTTTGAAGCTTTAAAAACCGGGAAACTCGAAAAAGTAAAAGAGAAACTGATTATATAAAAAGAGCCAAAGGCTCTTTATTTTTTGTAGAATGTAATTCGTTTGATACCATAGGTCTTGTCTTTGATTTTCTCAAGCGAACCTATTTTATCCGGTAAAACCAAAGATTTCTTGGATTCGCAAATAACAAAAGCTGATGAGCTTAAATAAGGTTCCAAACGTGTGATCACCTCTTGATAGATGTTTAGCTCATAAGGTGGGTCAATAAAGACATAATCAAAGATTTGCTGATTTAACCCACGGATAAACCGATCATATGAGGTTTGTGTGATCGTTGCTGTATCAGTTTCATTTAAGCGAGCGATGTTCTTTTTAATCGTATAGATCGCATCCACACTTTGATCAACAAAGAAGACATGCTTAACACCTCGTGACAACGCTTCAATACCATATGCTCCAGAACCAGCAAATAGATCCAAAGCGATGCCATCCAAAGTCTGACCGAGCATGTTGAAAACAGCAACCTTCACCATATCGGATGTCTCTCTGGTCGTCTCTTTCATCACGCGATCAAGTTGTCTTCCTCTATGGATGCCACCAACAACTCTCATTTTTTAACGGTATATCCTGCTTTCTCAATCGATTGAACGACTTTTTCTAAATCGCTTTCCTTTTGAAAGGTTACACTTTTATCGGATAATTCAACTTTTGCATTGTTTCCATCTAGTATGAGTTGCTTCTGAATTTTCATGACGCAGTGGTTACATGACATATCTTCAACATATAGTTTCATTTTTTATTCCTCCGTTTGATATTTGAATTTAAAGAGTTTAAGTGATAGGGCATTGAGTACGACCATGATGCTTGAAAATCCCATACCGATACCCGCTAATGACGGACTGAGTAATCCCATCGCTGCAAGAGGTATCATAATGACATTATAACTGAATGCCCATAAAAAGTTAATATAGATGTTTTTAAGTGTCGCAAGTGATAGATCAATGGCTTTGATCACAAGACCTAAGTCCATATGCATCAAGGTGACATCTGAGGTATCAATTGCGATATCTGCTCCACTTCCAACAGCGAAACCAACATCCGCCATTTTGAGTGCTGGTGCATCATTGATGCCATCACCAACGAATGCTACAATGTTTTTTTGCGTTTGAATCTGATGAATCTTTTCTGCCTTCTCATGTGGTAAAACTTCATAGAAAACATGATCAATACCCAATGTTTTAGCAATCGATTTTGCTGTTAATTCCTGATCACCTGTAATCATGTAAGGTGTGATATGTCTTCGTTTGAGCTCTTCGATTAAAGATTTAGCTGATGTTTTAATCGGGTCTTCGACAACAAACATGTTGACAATCTCGTGTTCAATCGCTGTAAAAAAGACGGTTTTTCCTTCTTCAAGGTAGCTTTGCATGACATAGGATCCAAGATCGAAATTTAATTCTTTCATCCATCCAGGTGAACCTACATAGACCTTTTGACTCTCAATAACACCTTGAATTCCTCGACCAAGAATCACCTCAAAGTCCTTGACCTCAAAAAGATCTCCTTCATAAGCATCTAAAACTGCTTTTGCGATTGGATGATTGGAGTGTTTTTCAAGTGATGCAGCATATTTTAGCGTGTTTTGATCGCCGATAAAAGTTGTCAATTCCGGATGACCTTTGGTGAGTGTACCCGTCTTATCAAATGCGATCGCAGTGATCTTATTTGCAATCTCAAAGAACTCACCACCTTTATAGAGAATACCTTCCCTAAAGGCGATACCAGATGCTACAGAGATGGATGTCGGAGTTGCTAGACCAAGGGCACAAGGACAGCTAATCACAAGAACAGCAATTGCTGGAGCAAAGCTAGTAGCAATCGGTTCTCCAGATGATACAAGAAATGTCCATACCAAGAAAGTGATGAGTGATATCAACACCACGACAGGGACGAAGTATTGAGCAATTTTATCAGCGATGCGCTGTGCTTGAGGTTTGATCAGTGCGGTATCTTCAACCGTTTGAATGATGTGCGAGAGCACAGTATCTTGACCCACCGCAGTGACTTCAATCTTGAGTGTACCAACCGTATTCATCGTTGAACCGATCACCTGGTCACCTGTTTGTTTGAATGCTGGCATCGGTTCTCCGGTAATCATCGCTTCATCGAGATAACTCTGACCGTCTTTGATGATACCATCCAAAGGAACCTTCTCATTGGCTAATACGATGATCTGATCTCCCGGCTTGACCTGGTCAACAGGCACCATGATATCTCCATCTTGAGTGATGAGACGTGCTTCTTTTGCACCCAGACTGATCAGAGATTGAAGTGCATCGGATGTTTTTTCTTTCACACGATTTTCAAAATAGTTACCGATCAAGACCATTAAGATGATCACGGCCGTCGTTTCAAAGTAGAGTTCAGGCATCATGTGTTCACCGTGAGCTTGAAAGGTGAGTGTTTCAATGATGCTATAGATATAGGCTGCACTCGTTCCAAGGACCACTAAAACATCCATCCCTAAACTTTTACCCCTTATCTGATGATAACTTGCTATAAAGAAGCGACGACCCACAAACATAAGGACAGGTGTTGTTATCGCCCACTGAACATACCCGTTCATTAAAAGTGGTGGAACGTAGATATTGATTCCAAGATGCGCAAACATCGTCCATAACAGTGGAGCACTCAAAATGATGGCTAATACAAGATCAATGCGATCTCTACGCTTTGCTTTTTCTTGTTCGGCACTATTGAAGATAGGATAGTAACCGATGATTCTAAGATGATCTCCCAAACGATTCTCATCGTAGACTTGATCATTATATTCAAAGATTACTTTCTTCGATGTAACAAGCACTTTCGCATGAACATCTTCGAGCTGATCAAAATAATTTTCAATCGTCTTAGCACACTGAGCACAGGTGATATTGCTGACTTTAATCGATTTGCGCATGTGAATTGATTCCTTTCAGTAAATGATTTGCGTGCGTGATCATATGTTTCACATCGTGGTTGAGTAAACGATAATAAACCATCTTTCCTTCTTTTGTGCTCGTCACCAATTCATAACGCTTAAGGAAACGCATTTGATGGGAAATAGCACTCTTGGATACGCCTAATAGAGCTGCTAAATCACACACACAAAGTTGTTCATCCTTAATGGCTTCGAGTATCTTTAAGCGTGAAGGATCTTGAAAGATCTTAAAGAGTATGGACATCTGTTCAAACATTTGATCGCTATAGAGTTGTTCTTTGACACGATCGAGTGTCTCTTGATGGAATATTTGGCATTGACAATTTAGACCACAAGATTTCATATTTTCACCTCAGTTGAGTAATCGCTCAACTATAATATACACTATCAGGAAGTCAATTGCAAAAAAAACACACCGGAGTGTGTCAGTTTGCTAGAATTTCTGCAACTTTCTTTGCGTCTAATCGTTTGATGACAGCTAAGAGAAGTTTGACAGTGTTCTGATAATCATCGTAATGAATGATGGATGTATGCGAGTGCATATAGCGTGTGGGTATACCAATGGATAGTGATGCAGCTCCTTCATGAGCTAAATGCATATGTCCTGCATCGGTACGACCTCCCGTGATAAAAGCTTCCTGATAAGGAATCTTTTCTTCCTTAGCAACTTCAATAACAAATCGTCTTAAAGCTTGATGAGGGATTAATCCTGTATCATATAAAAGAATCTGTGGACCTTTTCCAAGTGATTGTTCACTAGGATCTCCTCCCGGCACATCGTTAGCAATACCTGTATCAACCGCGATTGCAATCTCAGGAGCAACCTTGTAAGAACTCGTTTTAGCACCTCTTAGACCCACCTCTTCTTGAACCGTGAAGGTTGCGAAAAGTTGATTGATCATCTTCGTATCAAGTTGTCTAACGACATCGATGACCGCAGCACTACCAATCCGGTTATCCCATGCTTTTGATAAGATGTACTTATCGTTACCAAGAACATGAAACTCACCCTTAGGAACGATCATGTTACCAGGTTCAACACCGAGCTTTTCAGCTTCTTCCTTGGAGGATACACCGATATCGATAAACATTGAAGGAATATCAATAGCAACACTTCGTTTATCTACGGGAATCAAGTGAGGAGGTTTTACTCCTGTTACACCGATTATGACACCTTTTTTTGTGTGAATTTCCCAGTGTTGTGCAAGCATGACTTGACTAAACCAACCACCGAGTGTCTGAAATTTGATAAAACCCTCTTTGGTAATACTTGTTACAAGAAGTCCAATTTCATCCATGTGACCTGCAATCATGATTTTAGGACCTGTAGATCCTTTTTTAGCGATCACTGAACCCAGATTGTCAAACACAATCTCATCAGCGAAATCTTTAAGCTCGGATGTAATCACCTGACTTACTTTTTTCTCATTACCGGGTACACCAGCAGCAAGTGATAATTTTTTTAGAAGTTCATATTCTTTTTTCATCGTATACCTCTTTTTCTTGTCTCACATTATAACATGATTTTAGGCATAATAAAAGCCTAGAAAGCTGTGAGAACGAGTTACGTTCTAATTTTGGTGTCTACTTGTCAATGCTTCGAGATTACCAAAAAGGTACACACCACCATTGTTTGACACCTCTTCAATACTTTTGGGTTCCACGGCTGCTTCCTAGGTTCACCTTCACTATAACACCATATGCATCACTTGTCAAGTAAAAAGAAAGCGCTAACATCCTCAAATGTCAGCGCATCATTCCTTTGGAATGACTAGTAATAAACTGAGATGCGAACGAAATGTCCGTGATGCACCATGAGTGAAAGTAATATTTCCCTGATTTTCGCCTCAATCATATAGTCCACATTCAGCGATGGAACATCCACTCTAACGGTCAGATACGCATCTTCACTCAACTCATCCATCCGTGTCACAGGATGATCTAAAGCGAATTGATCGAGTTCTTCTTCAAGATCAAAGTAGACAATGATTGAAATAATGATCTTTGTCTTAATTTCAAGTTCTTTGAGTAAACCAGCTAAACTTTGTGCACGTGCGATAATGTATTCTGGTCTATGGAAAAAGAGTGTTTCATAGCGCTCTTTATTGATATCTTCAATGAGGTCAAAAGCTACCGCTGTCTTAAACTTTGTCTCTAAAAATGTTTTAAATTTCTCCGCGCGTTTTTGATCACGTTTATGAAAGTCTGCGTAGATATGAACCGAATCTTTACTTGCCGTATAGGCAGTGATGATGAACTTAAAGAAATTAGCATAGATTAAAATTTCTTTAAACTGCTTATGATATTCATCAATGGTGATTTTGATTTGATAATGTCCCGATAAGATAAAAGATTCATTGTAAACAAGTGGTTCAAAAAGAGCATTGGCATAGACATCCATCTGCAGATCGTGGTCGTAGTAGTGATAGCTATCATAGACGACTCTTTGATAGTATTTAATCAGTTCAACAGTTGAGACAATCAGACCAATAAATAACATGGATCCAGCGAGTGAATACTTCCATACATCGGGAAAATCCGAACGAAAGATCAGATAGATGACCGGTAAGAATAATCCGATAACAAAGGTTCGAAAGGTTGATGTGAATCCTTTCTTAAAGAGCATCCACGCGATCACAAAGAGCATCGTGACATTATAGAAAACAAAGAAATTAAACCATGAGAAATCATCTAAAGTATTGGCGATATTGGTCAGTCCATTGATGAAAAGAAAGATTGCTAAGGTGATCAATGCTAACATCACGATCTGTCTGCTGTGCAAATACCATTTTTTGGTATAGAGTTTTCTTGCCTGTGGTAGATGATAGAAGTTTTTCATCTCTTTCTGGTAACTGAAAAAAGGCCAATAAGATCCACGAATACTAAAACGAATGGGTAGAACATCCTCATCTTTCATCTTGGTTGTCAAATAATCTTCAAAATTGGATAAGGGATTTAAGACAAAGAGCAGGGTACCGATAATAATAAAGGGTAAATGGTAAACTCTTGGTAAAAAGTATAGGAAGATAAAGGTGATCAAGCCATAGATAAATGCAATGATCAATTTAGGCACACCACCGAAGAGGTAGATACCCACATAGACCAAGGATACAATCGCAGAAATCATAAAAATGCCCTGTCCTCTCAAGTTGAGAAGAATTAAGGCAATCGGCATCATAATAAAGATCAAAATGGTTAGAGATCCTGCAATCGCGATGCGTCGTTTCATGAATTAACCCCCATAAGTTTATTATACAAAAAAAAGGTGGAACTTACCACCCTTTTATGCATTACTTCAGGTTGCTTAACGCCTCTACAAGATCAGCTTTAAGCATCTTGTCGTAGCCTTCAATACCTTTTTCTTCTGCAAGTGCTTTTAAGTCTTTAACAAGCATTTTTGAATAATCGACTGCTTCTTTTACTTCTGAAACAGCTTTTTCAATTTTTTCAGCTTTCTTTTCGACTTTTTCGACTTTCTTTACGACAGCTTTTTCAGGTAATTTTCCGTTGATTGCATCTTTGGCTAATTTGCAATAAGCACTAAAGCCTTGTGCATCATTAACGGCGAGATCAGCTAAAACCTTGCGGTTGACTTCTACGTTTGCAAGTGCTAAACCATGAATCAATAAGGAATACTTCATTTCATTTTGTTTTGCTGCTGCATTGATACGTGAAATCCAAAGTTTTCTAAACTGTCTCTTTCTTTGCTTTCTATCGCGATATGCATAGCTTAATGAACGCATAACTTGTTCATGAGCTGTACGATAAATGGTGCTCTTAGAACCAAAATAACCTTTAGCAAGTTTTAAAATCTTTTTGCGACGGCGTCTTGCGGTATATCCGCCTTTAACTCTTGGCATATGTTTATCCTCCTGTTACATCAAGTTCGAAATCAAGGATTTAATACGCTTTTTATCTGTTGCGTGTACCGATGTTTCGCCTCTTAATTGTCTATTTTGTTTTGTTGTTTTTGAAGCAGCTAAGTGACCTGTGTAGGCATGACCTCTCATCAACTTACCTGTTCCTGTGATCTTAATGCGTTTCTTTAGACCACTGTGTGTCTTTTGTTTTGGCATGGGAATTCCCTCTTTCTGTATGTTAACTATTGTTATTAGGTGCTAAAAGTGCAACCATATTTCTGCCGTCCATCTTAGGTCTCGATTCAATCGTAGCCATCGATCCAACAGCCTCCATAAACCGTTCCATAACTTTCATTCCAACGTCGCTATGGGTAATCATTCTACCGAAGAAACGAATACTAAGCTTTACCTTATCTCCTTTTTCTAGAAACTTGATCGCATGTTTGACTTTGGTTTCAAAATCGTGCTTATCAATGGTTGGGCTTAAACGAATTTCCTTAATATCAACAACGTGTTGATTTTTTTTCATTTCACGAAGTTTACGCTGTTGTTCATAGCGATACTTGGAATAATCCATCAATTTAGCTACCATCGGTTTTGAATCCGGTGATACAACTACGATGTCAAACTCACGCTCTTGAGCAAACTTAAGCGCGTCTCTACGGTTGAGGATACCTATTTTGTTTCCTTGTTCATCAATGACAAGAAATTCGCCATAAGGAATCGTTTCGTTGACTAAGTCGGTATTCTTCTTGATTTGTTTAATGCAGTCCACCTCCATTTCTGTTTATGTCTAGAAAAGAAAAAGTGTGTACAATATGTACCCACTTGTCGTCATCAAAATAATTTTTGAGTGTGACATTTTGCCTATGAATTCGTCCATCAGGCGAGAGGGTACCTCTTCTTTTCACATTTAATACCGGTAAGATTATACCATAATATATCTAGATGTCAACTTCTATGTGACACTTTTTGTCCTTTTTGAAGTGAATCCAATAGAGTAGGGTATATCCTAGACAAATATAGCATAATTTATAGATAATTGCAAGGTGATAACCTAGAATTTCCTTTTGATAGAAAGGTAGGATGAGATAGCTAATTTCTAGAAAGTGATCGCTAAGGAGCAGGTTGTGCATAGTGGACAAAAAAGGGATAACAAAGGACATATTTGGGTATTTCGTAGGTGCTAATAGATGCACAAAGGATGCGATCATAAGAAGATCAAGAACTTCGTGTATGGCTAGCTTTAATTCAGCGATATCTGGAAGTTTATCAAATACAAAAAGCATGGTTGATCCTAAAATGATCCTCCTTAACAGGGTGAGCAATAGAATCCATATCGCACTGTTGATGTGTTTAAGTAACCACACCCTCTTTAAACCAATATAACTTTGTAGCATCATCTCGGATGGATGTGTCATATCGAGTACAATCCATGTGATCATAAACGTTAACAAAACACCAGTGATTTGATGATACATGGACTCAATGAGATAGATTCTATCTTGCTCATAGTGGGTATTCTTATCATATTCGATGTTGACAAGATAGATCACTAACAAGATCATGAGTAACCACAAGGATATCATCCATAGCTTCTTCTTTTTAGACAAACTTAACAGATCAAAGTAGGTTATCATAGTTTGATATGTTTGGTTGCTAGATGGATGAATGAAGTGGGTTCATGCGTCGAAATCAACATAGGTATTCCTTCATTATGTTTTTCCTCAATCAGATCAATGATAATATCCTTCATCTCCTCATCGATACCAGAGAGCGGTTCATCCAAGATAATCAGGTGAGGATTTCCTAAAAATGCGCTGTAGATGGCAACTTTTTGTTGATTACCTTTGGAAAGTTCAAACAGATATTTTTGACAGGGTATCTTCAAACGATGGATCAGGTGATAATCGATAATACCACCTTTGATCCTAGCTATGGTCTTAAGATATTCTTCAACTTTGACTAAAGGTGGTAGGATAACTTTTTCAGGAACATAACCCATCTGAAGCTTTTGTTTGGATATACATCCCATATCTGGATGAATAAATCCCAAAATTAGCATGAGAAGCGTTGTCTTACCTGAACCATTGGTTCCACTGATAATCATAAAATCATCTTCTTCAATGCTCAAAGAAAAGCGACGTGGTAAATACGTTTTACCCGCTTCCTCTAACTTAATCAAGTGTGTAGACATTGATCATCGGCCCACTTTCCTTAAGAAGCACATAGTCAACCACATACAAAAAGTTAGAGATTGTTTGTCTTGAACCATCCTGATAGGTGATGACAATGGGAACATCATAGAGTAAATAATCACTTGTAGCAAGTTCAATAAAGAGCTTTTGATAGTCGTGATAAAAGGTTACATTAGAACGTGTTCCTACATCAATCTTTTCGATTAAAGGAAGTTCACCTTCATAATCGATGGTTATGAGGTAGAGTCTTGAACGAAGATCATTAGCTCTTTTGATACCGCTTAAACTGGTCCATGAAAGCTTAGCTTCATCATGTGATACATGATAGAAACTGACGCGACCTAAACGCAATTCATACTCCTTTTGATCTTTAAGTTCGATCACGAGATAGGCATCATCAAAGATCCAATCCTGTTGCAACACTGGAACTAAAAATGTAATCGATAGGCGATAAAAGGATTCTTTCATATAGATCTCTTGATCACCAAGACTAATTTCAAAAAGTGAGAGTTCAATCAACGAATCATCTCCGTGATCTTTAAGCAAGATGCGCGCGTAGTTTTCAATTGCAGTTAGTTCATGCTTTTTGCTATTGATAAATAACAGAAAAGATCCCTCACGATTTTCTTCCATCAAGTAACTATACTCCGTATCAATCGATAAAAGCTTGTTAACCGTTTGGGGTCGCATACGATGCAAAATATAACCCATTGTGAGCACAAGTGCCAAAACGATGACATAAAATGACATCCTTTTCATATCTTCTTTTTCTCCAAGCGTTGATATTCCGTTGTGACAACAAAGACCTCAAAACCTCCTTTTTCAACCCGTATGAATAGTGAATATCTAGCAGCAACCCCATTGGTCAGTTTCCCCTCTCCATAGACATAGAGATCCACCTGAGTGCCAGGATCTACTAGAAATTTTAAATGATAGTTTTCTTTTTCATCACTCGATACTTGATAATCCGCAGAAAGTTTTAACGCACTATCTAAATTATTCTTAAACTTAGGAACATTCTTCGATAATTTCAAACCAATCGATCCCGTAGCTGAAAGACCGAGTTTACTGGAACGCTTTCTTTCGAGTTTATACTCATATTCAATCGGTGTATAGCCATCGTTATAATAACTAAAAAGCGTCTCTGAAATAAAACTAGCTTTCACATCCTTATTGACAATATAGACTCTCCAACCGTTAAATTTCAGTTTATGGACCTTTTTATAGTATGATGTATACTCTTTTGCAGTATAGTCAGCTAAAAGCTTTCCCGAGGATAATTCGATGTATTCATATCCTTGATAACTGGAGCCCCAAGTCATTTGGCTAAAGGTTAGAACACAAAGTAAAGTTAAACATAAAAAAACGATACGTTTCATAACAAGACCTCCTAACTTATGAGTAGTATGAAACGTACGCTTTTACTTGAAAAAAAAGGAAGTGCAATCACTTCCGATTCTTTTTCATATAGTCTTCAATATCTTTAACTTCTTTGATAATGTCTTTCGATAGGTTGATATTGCCACTCTTTCTTACGACAATATCATCTTCAATGCGTATGCCAATACCTTCTTCAGCGATATAGAGTCCAGGTTCAACCGTTAGGATGGCACCTTCAGGAATAGGTTTTGCATAATTACCGACATCATGAACATCCAGTCCAAGGTAATGTCCTAAACTGTGGTAATAGTACTTATCAATTTCATGATCTTCTTTGATCAATCCAAGCTTTTTTGCACCTTCAGTCAACAATTTTTTACCAAACTCATTGTATTCTTTGAGTGTCATACCTGGTTTAACAAAGTCGATTGCTTGTTTATTGACATCGAGAACCACTTCATAGACTTCTCTTTGTCGCTTGGTAAATGTTCCAGTTGCTGGAAATGTTCTCGTAATATCTGAACAATAGTGGTTATAAAAACATCCGAGGTCAAACAAGACCAATGAATCGGGTTCGATAGCAGATGCGTTGTCGCGATAGTGTAGAACGGTCGCATTTTTACCCATTGCAGCTATCGTACCAAATGAAGGTGAAGAACGATGGAGATTGAGCACATAATTGTACTCTGCTTCTACTTGGAACTCATAGCGTCCAACTTGAAGATGTTTCATCACTCTTTCGAGTCCAACTTTGGTGATATGAATCGCTTTTTGGATATCCTCAATTTCACTATTATCTTTGGATGACCTCATCTCTGCTAATAGCATCTGACTTGTTCTGATGTTTAAGTAGGGATAAAGATGACTGAGTTTTTGTGCAAAGTTAATCGCAAATGTTGGAGGAACTTTCTCATTTAAACGTTCCAAATCGAGATAGATGGTATCGATTGCACCAAAGAGAGCTCTTCTGGTTGTCGATAACATCTGGGCGATAAAGGTATCGAGTACCTCGATATTCATCACGTGATCAACAGGTACTAAAGCTATCTTAGATGCTTCTTCAAAGGTTAAACCCGCACCATCCCACAAAGCTTTGATTGGATCTATTTTTTCAATGAAAAGATAGTGTTCAATTTTGCCTTGACCCTTCAGGGTCATCAAGCAAACATTTTCTTGATCAATCCCTGTGAGATAGAAAAAGTTACGGTTGACTTCAAAGGGATAAAATTCATCAGCAGTTCTTACAGGTGCAAACCCAGAAAATAGTAAGGACATGCTCTGATTGTCAAGTTGGTTCGCATAGTTCATACGTCTTTGTTCTAACATAAAAGTCCTTTCTAGATACCCCTAATCTCGTTCATCAATTCGTCGACTAACTGATCAACAAACGTGATGGCATCTTCCATGTTTTTTGAAACTGTTTGAAAATAGATTTTAATCTTCGGTTCAGTACCACTTGGACGAAAGACAATCCAAGTGTTGTCTTCATAATAGTATTTTAACACACTTGACTTGGGTAAATCGAGAGCAAATGTATTGTTATTCTCCACTTTGATACCTTTTTCATAATCATCATAGGACACTAACTTTTTGTTCTTGATATGTGGTGGATGATTTCGAAAGTGTTCCATCAGTGTATGAATCTTTTCTAGACCCGATAATCCAGGTAGTGTAATCGATTTAGTATACTCATAAAAATGACCATAGGTTTGATAGATTTGATTTAAAACATCTATCAGTGTCATCTGTTGGTTTCGATAAAAATTGGTTAATTCAGCGAGCAGATAACATGCTTGAACCGCATCCTTATCTCTGACGAAATCTTGGATTAAACTACCATAAGATTCCTCACAACCAAAGAGATAGGTCGTGTGATGTTTGTTTTTTTCTGCCTGTTCACCGATAAACTTAAATCCTGTGAGTGTCGAATACGAAGTAACACCAAAATCGGATGCGATTTTATCGATTAAATCCGTGGTTACGATGGTCTTGTAGACCATACCATCTTTTGGAAGTTGTCCTTTTTTCTTTCTCTCAGATAGGATATAAAAGAGTTCGAGTGCAGCGGTCTGATTACCTGATAAAAGATGATAAGAACCTTGGTGTAGGACGGCGATACCTAATCTGTCTGCATCAGGATCGGTGACCATAATGAGATCAGCACCGATGGTTTGAGCGTACTTAATCGTTTTGATGTAAGCACTTGGTTCTTCAGGATTTGATGATGCTGTCATTGAAAAATTGGGATCAGGAGTCATCTGAGGTTCATAGGGATAAATAGCGTATCCCTCTTCTTTTAGAAGGCGTGGGATGACAGTACCACCCGTTCCATGAAGCGGTGAGTAAACGATCTTAATGCTTGGTTCTTGAGGATGGATGGTTATCTTTTTAACAAGATCTAAATAGATATTGTCAAAGGTTTCATCGATTGTTTGAATCAGTGAGTTATCCAAAGTCTTGATTTGAAAAGGATCAGCAATCGCTTGAATCTCCTCTGTGATGGATATCGCGGCATCTAAAGTCACCTGCGCACCACTTTGATCATAGACTTTATAACCGTTATACTCCTTCGGATTATGTGATGCGGTGATCATAATACCACCGGATGCGTTAAAATGTCTTACCGCAAATGAGAGCATCGGTGTGGGTCTCATCGATCTAAAGAGATAGGAAGGTATACCTTCTGCAGCTAAGACCATCGCAGCTTCTTTCGCAAAAGTCTTAGACATGTGACGGTTATCGTAGGAGATGGCAACACCTTGTAACAAGTTATTTTTCTTTAAATAGTTAGCAAAACCTAACGTAGCTTTTCGAATGGTGTATCGATTGACTCGATTGGTACCTACACCTAATATGCCACGAAGTCCACCAGTGCCAAAAGAAAGATCACTAAAGAAGACTTCTTTGATGGCCTCTTCAGATAGTTGGTCAAGTTCCTTTTTAAGTTCTGGATCTAGATTTTTCTGATTTTTCCAAAGCTGATATTTTTCGATATATGACATCGTATCCATCCTTTCCTAACATCGATTATTATATCAAAAAAAAGTCAGAAAAACTGACTTTTTATCTTATTACTTCGTATTTCTTAAATAAATGGACAAGAGTCCCTTGAGAACGAGATCAGGATCCCTGGTTAAAGGATGTTTGCACAGTGGAGCAATCGTCTCTGAGAGACCTCCTGTTAAGATGACATCAAAATCTTCTAGTACTTCCTCACGGATGCGCTCAATCAATCCATCGACTTGAGCAGCAACACCATAGGTGACACCACTTTGCATACAGCTGATCGTATTGGTTCCAAGCACCTTTTTAGGTATCTCAATATCGATATCAGGTAATAAGGCTGTGTTACCTACGAGTGCCTTAATCGATATCACAACACCTGGTGTAATGATAACACCTAAAATGGTTTTCTGTTTGACATAGATGTATTTGATGGCTGTTCCTAAATCAACAACCAATGTCGGTTGATCACTTGGTTCAACCGCGACCGCATCACAGATTAAATCCGCTCCAACTTCACGTGGATGATCGGTTTTGATATTGAGACCCGTCTTGACACCGGGTCCTACAATCAGGGGTTCGACGTGAAAATGTTTGCTCGAAATCTCTTTTAATTTCTCTGTCATGCGAGGAACGACTGATGAAATAGCAACGTGTTCGATTTCTTGGATGGGTAAAAGACCTCTCATTTGAAGCCAATATTCATCTGCTGTTTTTTGTATTTCTGTATTGAGACGATAGGTTTCTAAAATGGTTGTGCCATCAGAGATACCGATTCCAACCGTCGTATTACCCACATCAAAAAGTAAAATCATCGAATCACCTTTGCTTTCTTAACTTTGATTGAATTTTTTAAAGTTGGAGAGTGCAATCAAGATCGGCGTACCAATCAGGGTTGCAGCAATCGCTTCGGCTAAGCCATTGGTAGCTGCGACAGCAAAGATGGTTGCGACGACCGATTTATCAGGGAAAAATGATTCGACAAGGTCGGTTGCAAATATCGAGAGTGCTGTCAGTACCAAAATGGTATGAATCACTGTACTTAAAATAAGTGATGAAGGGAAAAAGACTTTGGTTTTATCCTTGGAGTTAATAAATGCATAATAAAGGGATAAAAAGATGACGCCTAATCCTAAAGCTATCGGTGATAACCAGTTCATGCTCCATCCCACCATCAGTGAGAGTGCGTTTGCACCATAGTATAGCCCAAAGACGGTTACCAAGGTTACCAGTAAGAAGGTGATGACATCACCGTATTTGAACTTTGCGTTAATCCATTTGAGTAGATCAAAAATATAAGCAGCTGCGAGTGCAAATAAAACGCGAGGTAACACGGAAACCAAAGGGTTCTGGAAGGCATAATCGAGAGGTCCTTGTGGATAGAACGAACGAATAAACGATGCTACCCCAAAGACAAGACCGAGCAGTATGCCATACTTCTTTGGCATCATAAATACACCGATGAGGACAGGAATATGCAAGAGTGTTACACTGACCAAAGGTGCCAATAAAATAAAGCCCAACTGCGGAATCACTGTCATCAGGATAATGATGGCAGAAAAAATACCGGTTAAGCTCAAATAGAAAATATCATTTTTCTTCATTTTGTTTTCTCCTTTTTAGGCCACTAAGGGTCCCATAAGTTACCTTTATTATAAGTGATATGAATAAAAATTACAACAAGATCGAGTGAAAAAAGAAAAACCTGCCAGGCAGGTTATTCAGTATAGGGACCCCAAGGACTGTTGTCAGGATCTGTATAGACGCGTTTGCCACGATTGAGCTCATTGATCTTAGCAATGTCATCATCAGAAAGATGGATATCTTTAGCTCGGAAGTTTTCTTCAATGCGTGAAGGGGTTACCGATTTAGGAATCATGACGATATTTCTAGCCAATCCCCAAGCGATAATAATCTGTGGGATAGTCGCTTCATGCTTTTGTGCAATAAGTGATAATCCATCTCTCCAAATACCTTCGAAGACGCCACCTTTCATCAGTGGTCCATAGGATTCAATTTGAATGTTATTTTCGTTTAGGTATTTGTGTAGAGGTATCTGTGATAAACCAGGATGCAGTTCAACCTGATTGACCATCGGTTTGATGGTTGCTGTTTCTATCAAGTCTTCGATATGATGTCTTTGAAAGTTTGA
>JAVEVJ010000079.1:0-5240 GCA_034005105.1 Acholeplasmataceae bacterium
CTACGTTTGAGTTCTTTTTCGAGCATGTCTTTTTGTTTCACTAAAGCCTCTTGTTCCTTCTTGGGATCAATGATATCCTTCTTCTTGATATAGGTCATCATATCTTTACCGACAAGAAGAATCGTTTCATCCTTAGAAGATAATGAAGATTCAATGATCAGTTCACCTGTACACATGAATTTCTCAAAATAGGGTCTTAGAGGTTGATAACTAGCAAGTAGCTTTTGATTTTCAATAACGAGATGGATATCGAGTGGTTTACTAGGTGCTACATCCGATTCGCTTCTTAGGTTTCTAACACGCGTAATAGCATCCATAACCTCTTTAAACTGTTCAATCGCCTCTAAATCAATCCATGAAGCTTTTGGCCAGCTAGAAATCATAATCGAAGGTTCATCAGATATTTCTAAGAAGAGTTTTTCTGTAACAAAAGGAATAAAGGGATGCATCATTTTGAGGACTGCTTTTAGGACATAGAGTAAAACAGCTTGCGTATTTTGTCTCGTATCAGCGTCGTTTAAACTCAGTTTTGCACATTCTAAATACCAACTTGCAAATTCATCCCAAATGAAATTATAGAGAGCCCTTGATGCTTCACCAAATTCATATTTGTCATAGTTATAATCCGCTTCTTCAATTACTTGATGTAATCTTGAGATAATGTAGCGATCGATCATTGAGAGTTTTTCTTCATCCATGTTGACATGAAGATCATCTAAATTCATCGTGATAAACCGTGTGATATTCCATAATTTATTGATAAAGTTCCAAGAGGATTCAACTTTCTCTTCTTCATATCTTAGATCAGCACCGGGTGCTGAGTTGGTTGCAAGAAAATAGCGAAGCGCATCGACACCATAGGTTGCAATAACATCCATGGGATCCACACCATTACCCAGTGATTTACTCATCTTACGACCCTCTGAATCACGAATCAATCCATGAATCAAAACATCCTTAAAGGGATCAATACCGGTGAATTCAAGACCTTGGAAGATCATTCTAGCGACCCAAAAGAAGATGATATCATAGCCTGTAATCATGACATCTGTTGGATAGTAACGCATGTAATCTTCACTGATATCAGGCCAACCCAGTGTTGAAAATGGCCATAAAGCAGATGAAAACCAGGTATCCAGGACATCTTCATCTTGAATCCAACCTTCACCTGGTGAATCAATTTGTACTAAGACTTCATCACCTTTATACCAAGCAGGAATTCTATGACCCCACCAAAGCTGTCTTGAGATACACCAGTCTTGAATATCGGTCATCCAATTGACGAATACTTTTTTGAAACGTTGTGGATAGAAGGTTGCATCTGATTTTTCGAGTGACATCTTAGCAAGTTCATCCATTCTGACAAACCACTGCAAAGATAATCTTGGTTCAACAATGACTCCCGTACGCTCACTATAGCCGATATTATTGGTATAATCTTCAATTTTTTCAATCAGATCGAGTGCTTTTAAATCTTTAAGCAGTTCTTCTCTGCATAAAAAACGTTCCATGCCTTCGTATTGAAATGCTTTTTCATTCATGGTTCCGTCTTCATGCATACATAAAGGCATCTCTAAATGATGTCTTTTTCCAACTTCAAAGTCATTGGGATCGTGAGCAGGTGTGACCTTAACTACACCGGTACCAAAGGATAGATCGACGTAATCATCAACGATAACAGGAATTTCTACCTTAGTTCCTGGTATATAGACCTTTTTCCCATGATAAGCTTGATAGCGATTATCTTCGGGATGAACCATGAGTGCAACGTCACCAAACATCGTTTCTGGTCGTGTGGTAGCAATCACGAGATAGCCGTTATCATTTACAAAAGGATAGCGGAAATAGTAGAGTTTACCCTTCGTTTCGATATGTTCAACTTCGATATTTGAAAGAGCGGTTTTCGCTTCAACATCCCAGTTGATGATGCGGTATCCTCGATAGATATACCCCTTTTCATAGAGTCTAACAAAGACATGGTTAACCGCACGGTTTAGATTGTGATCAAGGGTAAAGCGTTCTTTGGAATAATCGAGTGAATTGCCCAAAGCTTTCCACTGTTTACGGATATGAGACGAGTATTCATCCTTCCAGTCCCAAGCAATCTTTAAAAAACCTTCACGACCTAGATCATAGCGTGAAATACCTTGTTGTTTGAGACGTTCATCAACCTTTGCTTGTGTCGCAATCCCTGCATGATCCATCCCTGGCAAATAAAGTGCATCAAAACCCATCATGCGTTTTCTACGAATGACGATATCTTGAAGGGTATTGTCCCATGCATGTCCTAAGTGTAATTTACCGGTGACATTGGGAGGTGGAATAACGACCGTGAAAGGGATCCGATCTTTCTTACCACTTTGGAAGTAATTATTTTTTAACCAGATATCATATCTTCCTTCTTCGACTTCTTTAAAATCATATTTTGTTTTGAGTGTTGTCATGAGATAACTCCTTATATGTTTTCTTTGTGAGTTCATACATCAAGATGTTTATTTTTGTATGATCATAGTGTTCGCGTTCTTCTTGATGGGTGTATCTAAATCCTGTCTTTTCGATCACACGTTTCGATCCAAAATTCGTTTCTGCGTGTCCACAGAGCACTTTATCGAGTTCGAGTGTGTTAAATGCATATGCTAAAACAGCACATACGGCTTCTGTCATAAGACCTAATCCCCAGTAGGGTTCATCGATGACATAACCCAATTCCTTTTGGTTATTGATGGCGTTATCGAAGGTTCTTGCATGCAAGGTGATCGTACCAATCATCTGATCAAATGGTTTCAATGTAATCGCCCATGTTTCATTCTCTTTGATCATCAGTTTTAAGATATCATAGGTTTTTGCATAGCTCTCATGAGGAGCCCAACCAGCCATCGGTCCAATATGTGGTTTTTTTGCATAGGCGTGAAATGCTTCGAGGTCATCTGGGGTCAAACCTCTTAAGATTAAACGTTTGGTCACAAGTGTTTTCATGATTCACCTAAAAAAATAAAAACGCCCTTAATCTAAGGACGTCAAATAACGCGGTACCACCTTAGTTCTGAATTGCTTCAGCCCTCAAATACCTTAACGCGGTTAACGAACTTTATTTTCATAAAGTTAGCTCCAAGGCGACCTTCCTTAAATCAACTCAGATTTTACACCAACCAATCTGTCTCTAAAAAGTTAACGTTAAGTACTCTTCCTCTTCATTGCTGATAGTGATATTTTATCACGTTTTCATACCATCTTCAAGTGCTTGGTTTTTTTTCGGTTGTCTTTTCTTAAGATATAACGGATGAGAAGGTATCCAAGTGTACCTCCTAAGAGATCAATCACGATATCCATTAATTCAAATGCACGTCCAGGGGTATAGATTTGAATTGTTTCATCCAGTAGTGCAATCACTAAAATGACGATCAAGAGCTTATACCATGGATAATGCAGTTGTCTAAAATCGATGGCAAGTAAGATACCTAAGATCATAAATTCAACAAAATGTGCAGTCATGCGAATAACCTGATGCAGGGTCATGATATCGGGTGTATAGCCAAAGAAATCAAAAATAGAAATCATCACATCAACGACATAACCGCTCTCTAAAGACGATAGATCACCCGGTAGTAAGGAATTGATTAAGATGACACCTATCCATAGATAAACAAGTAGACGGATCATGCGAAAAGGTTTCATATTATTCAAGTTCGCTCAAATGAGCCAATAAAATATCGATTTGAATCGCAAAGTGTAATCCTTCAATGCCTTCACCGACTTCGGTATCGACATAGCTCATGTTGTTTAAACCGACCAAACGTCCATAGATATCCACTAAAGCACCACCACTGTTTCCAGGGTTGATAGCTGCGGTATGCTGAATGGTGATCGTATCCATACCATAATCATCCCACATCGGACGGTCAATCGCAGAAATAAGTCCCATCGATACAGAATTAGGTAAATCAAGTGGTGAACCGATAGCAAACACGAACTCACCTACTCTAATATCTGTTTTTTGAGCCATCTCAATCACACGAAATGAACGTGTTGAGGTAAATGTTAAAACCGCCATATCATGTTCTAAAGAGGAACCTTTGAGTGTAACTGAACCTTTTGGTATGAGGACCTCTCCACCACCGTCAAAGACGGTGATGTAAAAATCATTGGAGTCATAGCCATAAACGACGTGTTCATTGGTTAGTACGTAGTAGGTGTTACCCACTTTCTTATAGATAATTCCTGAACCGCCACCATCATCGGTTTCGATCATGACAACCGATTGTTTGACATCGTCTAACATGGTGGTTATCCGAGATTCAAAAGCTTCGATGATATCGAGACGTTTGAAAATCTCATCAATGATTGCTTCTTCATCGACTTCGATGGGTATGATCTGATCATCAATCCATTTCGCATAGAGCGTGAGGGCTTCATTCGTTCCCGCATTAAAGCTCATGGGATAATAAAATGCTTCATCCAAATACCAACCACCAAACGTATAACCTTCTTTAGTGGGTACCTCTTCTGGCAAGAAGGGATCAAAGGATTCAACAGTCATGGAATCGATGGATGTACCTCCATTTGAATCAAAGGTGATGAGATAAGGACCATCATCACTCGTCACTAAATGACAGGATGATAATAAAAGCATTAAACTTAAAACAAAACTGAGTTGTAAGATTCTTTTCATGAATGACTCCTTAATCTGATGTTTGTAAATAGGCAATACCAAACGCATTTCTACCCACTTGAGCACCGAGAACACAACCAATAGGTGCGCTTGCTACTATTCTGGGATGAAGACGTTTAGTGAGTAAATCGATACCCTTTTTTGCATAAGCTTCTTCACAACTATAGGTGATAACCAAGTGATCAACCTTTTGACCTCTGGTCTTCTTTTGAATCAATTTAACAAATTTAAGCATTGCTTTATCGATTGTACCCATCGGATGATGGATCATTTCAATCCGATCATTGATCATGGTAATAATGGGTTTTGTCTTGAAGAGATTCGCAAAGAAAAAGGAAATAGGTCGTATTCGATAGGTTCTAGAAAGCAACTCAAGATCGGATAACATATAGTATAAATGGATGCGAGGAACCAGTTCATCGAGTGCCTTTTTTATCGATGCTCCTGATTTTCCTTGATTTTTAAGGTCAACAGCACGCATGACAAGGATCCCTAGTCCTGCAGAAATTGATTTGGAATCGACGATATAAACTTTTTTTGTCTCTAACTCCTGTTTAGCAATCAAAGCTGA
>JAVEVJ010000015.1:0-24892 GCA_034005105.1 Acholeplasmataceae bacterium
GATACCATCATTGGTCATCTCAAGGATTTTAGAAAAGGTAAAACCAATATCATTGTCGCTCACCGTTTTTCTGCTGTTCGCGACGCGGATATGATTTTAGTGTTGGAAAGTGGTCGGATCACCCAACGTGGTAGCCACGAAGAGCTTTTGCGTCAGGATGGTTGGTATAAAAACCAATACATTCAGCAGATGACCATGAAGTAGGTGATATTTGTGAAAACGATGAAAAAAGTATGGAGATATATCTCTAAATATAAAAAATTGCTCACCATTACCCTTTTTGCGATGCTGATGGTGCAAGTTTTAGGTTTGGTTGCACCGCTCATTGTGAAATCAATTTTAGACGACTATCTCGTAGGCATTGAACGTCCTTGGTATGAAGTTGATGCAGGAAATAAAGAGGTAACCTATCAAAATAGATACTATAGTCAATCTCATCCATCAGATGAGGTCATCTCTATTGTCATTTATCAGGGAAAATATTATTTTGTTGAAGATTTTGTGATCCACGGACAAAAAGAACTGGACGGTAATCAACTAACAATCAAAGCACAGGATGGAACCATCCACATATATCAAGCACAGCTCATGCAAAGAAAAGAAGTCATTGCCTTTTATCAACCCTTTGTTCAACCGCTCATTATCTTGATTATTTTGTTAACAGCAAGATTTTTCTTATCAACGCTATTTACCTACATTCAACGCATCACAACATCCATGATCAATGTCAATATCGTACGTGATGCAAGAAAAGATGCTGTAACAGCTCTTCAAAGAATGCCGATGACCTATTTTGAGACTGAACCTGCGGGTAAAATAGCAAACCGGATTATCAGTGATGTCGGTGGGATGATGAATCTCTTTTCGACCATTATGAATTTGTTGGTAAATGCTTCACTTGCTGTCATCTTTGCGTATATCGGTATGTTTTATCTCGATAAAAAACTTGCTTTATTATCCTTTCTCATCTTTCCACTTGTCTATATTTGGCTCAAGTTTTTTACTAAAAAGCTCAATAAGATCGCAGTTAAAGTCAACGAGCAGTCTTCAATGATCACCGCTCAACTCAATGAGATTATCAATGGAATCAATATTCTACAGATCTTTAATTTTAGAAAACAGACTGAAGATAAATTCAATCAGTTATCCAATGAGTTTATGCAGGAGAAAGTTAAGGAAAATATCCTACACTTATCCATTGGATGGAATATGATTCGCCTGATTGGTGCTTTAGTTACCGCCGTTATTGTCCTCTATTTTGGTTATGGTTACCTTACGGTGCTTGGTTTTACCGTCACAGCAGGTATTATCTATGCATATAATGATTACCTATCTCGTCTGATTGAACCCGTAGGTACACTCTTTAGAGAAATAGGTAATTTAGAACATGCGATGGTCCGTACAGGAAGAATCTTCAAAATCATTGATGGCGAACAAGAAGATGGTTCTTATGATGAGATACCTCGGTTTATAGGTGATGTAAAGTTCGATAATGTGTGGTTTTCATATAGCGAAGGCAATCCTGTTCTAAAAGGTATTGACTTACATATCAAAGCGGGAGAGATGGTTGGACTTGTCGGTCATACCGGTTCAGGGAAGAGTTCACTCATGAGCCTTCTTATGCGCTTTTATGATATGAAACCCTATGACATGGGACAGATAAGAATTGATGGACTACCGATAACTACCTATTCAAAACGAACGTATCGTACACATGTTGGAATTGTCTTGCAGGATCCAGCGATGTTTAAAGGAACGGTTGCAGATAACATTCGCTTTGGTCGTGAAAAATCCGATGAAGAAATTGTTGCCATACTAAGAGATATCGGTGGTGGAAAACTGCTTGATAAGCTAGAAAAGGGTATTCATACGATGATTACTCGTGGTGGTGGAAACCTATCAGTTGGTGAAAAACAGATTATATCTTTTGCGAGAGCTGTCGTCCATGATCCGGCGATTCTCGTGATGGATGAAGCTACTGCAAATATCGATACGGAAACAGAAACGATGTTACAAGAAGCACTTGAAAAAGTGAAGCGTGGTCGTACCATGATCGTGATAGCACACCGACTATCGACCATTAAAAATGCAGATAAAATAGTCGTTTTAGAAAACGGTATGAAAGTCGAGGAAGGTAAGCACAGTCAATTGCTTTCAAAAAATGGTGTTTATGCGAACATCTATCGATCACAAATAAAGCCTGGAGCAGAGATGATTTAATCTCTGCTTTTTCATATATTGAGTTATGATGGGTTTTACTTTATGGTAAAATGTTGGTTAGAGGTGAGGTCATGAAAAAAGGTTTACTGATGCTTATTTGCGCAAATTTCATCCTTTTTTTGTTGCTACTCATGCCAATACAAAAGTTTCATGCTCAAACCAATCGTGAACTCAATCCAACACTGTCACATGAAGGAGGATATTACACAGAAGCCTTTGATCTTGTGATTCATGGAAAACCGGATACAGATCTCTTTTATACACTCGATGGATCAAAACCAACCAAGGATTCGATTCCTTATACTGATCCAATTCCTATCGAAGAGCAATTCATCACAGCTGATGGAAGTGAATATGTGATTGGCAAAGATACTAACTTGTCTGGTTTACCACTATCAATGATTAAAACATCCGATAAACTATGGTTTTCTCCTACCCAAGATATCTTTAAAGCAACTATACTCAAAGTCGTTGCTATCCATCGTGAAACAGATGAAATGAGTGATATTCTCACAAATACTTATTTTGTATCACCCGATATGTATGAAAAATATACCTTCCCAATATTATCTATTTCAACCGACATTGAAAACCTCTATGATTTTGAAACAGGTATTCAAATTCCTGGAGCAAAGTTTGATCCGAGTCAGTCGGTTGAAGGAAAGAGTAACAGAACAGGTAATTATGCACAAAAAGGAGATGCTTCAGAAAGAGAAGTATCTGTTGAACTCTTTGAAACAGATGGATATCGCAGCATACAACAAAACGCCGGTCTTCGCATTCATGGAGGACTTTCAAGAATCTATCCGATTAAGAGTTACAGGCTTTATGCAAGGGATTCTTATGACGAGCAATCGACATTTGATTATCCATTTTTTGATCAAAAAGCTGTGGATACCTATAAACGCATCATCTTAAGAAATGGTGGTCAAGCGTATCAATATACGTTTTTTGGTGATGCCTTTTTGCATCATCTTCTTGAACCTTTAAATCTTGATATACAGTATAGCACACCGATTATTCTATTTCTCAATGGTGAATATTTTGGTATCAGAAACGTAAGAGATCGTTATGATACGGATTATCTCAAGTATCACTACCTTATACCTGAAAATCAGGTTACTATCTTGACAGGTCATGCTTATATGGAAGATGGATCTAAGATCGGTCAGATACACTATCAAATGGCATATAATTATGCCATCTACAAAGATTTATCTAAAAGAAAAGCTTTTGATCAACTTACACGATGGATTGATATCGATAATTTAATTGACTACATGATCGTTGAACTCTACACCGGAAACGTTGATTGGCCTCAAAACAATATTTTATATTGGAGAAAAAATGTCAGATATACACCTGGTGCACCCTATGGTCATGATGGTAGATGGCGTTTCATGATCACCGATCTCGATGCTTCCTTTGGTGTATCATGGGGAACGATATCGCCAACACAAAATCCATTTGATCGCATCACAGGTGAGTCATGGAAGACAGGAAGACTGTTTGTTAACCTGCTTGAAAACGAATCTTTCAAATCAAAGTTTGTCTATCGCATGATTGAACTGATGGATACTGTTTTTGCATCTGATGAGGTTTCAAAAAAACTTGATGAATGGACAGCACTTTACGCACCTGAAATGGATGAACATATCGCCTTTTATGGTCATCCATCGTCATTTACTGCATGGATCAGTTATATCAACCGTATGGAAACCTTTGCTGTTGGACGTAAGTCCTACATGATGTCATATATGGAAGATTATCTTGATTTGAATGAAGAGCATGATTTAGAAGTCTTATATGATCAAAGTATGGGAAGTCTACTTATCAATCAAAGATTACAAACAAGTGGATATCATCAAAGTTCATACTATGACAACCTTCCTATCGAAATGATTGCACAACCTGATGAAAACCACCATTTTGAAGGATGGTTTTATGAAGATATGCTACTTAGTGAAAGTAAGAAGTTGATACTGAGTCCAGAGATACCCTTAAGTATCGAAGCACGCTTTGCTTTAGGTACTGCTACAGATCAACCGAACGTATTTCCTTTACTTGTACCAACAGTTATTGCAATTGCAATCACGCTAGGTACCACAGGAACATTGATTTATCTACTGATTAACAAACGAAAAAAGATGATAAAAGAAGCTTCATGACGCGCATGTCAATTGAAGCTTTTTTTATGGAGCGTTATAGAAGCAATCACTGAATAGATTTGATAAAATTGAATTGTATCAAATATAAATATGAAGGAGTCTATATGAGAACATATGATTTTTCGGTTAAAGATGTCGATCAAAAGGATGTTTCACTGAGCAACTATGAGGGTAAGGTTTTATTGATTGTTAATTCAGCAACCAAGTGTGGATTAACTCCACAGTATGAAGGATTAGAAAAACTTTATCAAACCTATAAAGACAAGGGATTTGAAATTCTTGATTTTCCCTGTAATCAGTTTATGAATCAAGCACCAGGAACCGATCAGGAACTCAAATCGTTTTGTGAACTTAACTATGGAACAACTTTTCAAACATTTTCTAAGATAGATGTCAACGGAAAAAGAGCACATCCACTCTATCAATTTCTTAGAAAAGAACAGAAAAAGGATTTAGGAGAATCTGGAAAAACAACCCTACTATCAAGACTTATTCCTAATACAAAAATTAAATGGAACTTTACGAAATTTTTAATTGATCGAGAAGGACACGTGATTCACCGATTCGGTCCAGGTTTCACACCTGAAAAAATAAGTCCCTATATTGAAAAGGTTTTATAACATGGATTGGAAACTCAATGAGCAACTCTGTTTTTTGTTGTACTCATCATCTAGAGACATTATCAAACAGTATAAACCACTTTTGGATCCATTGAAATTAACCTATACACAGTATGTAACCATGATTGCGCTATGGGAAGAAGATCATCAAAGTGTCACAGATCTAGGGAAACAATTAGCCCTAGATTCTGGCACACTCACTCCTCTTTTAAAAAAACTGGAAGCTGATGGTAGAATCAAACGAACGAGAGATCAAATGGATGAACGAAAGGTCTATATCGATTTGACAAAAGAGGGAAAAGAACTCGCAGAAAAGGCAAAACAAATACCTAAATTACTCTATAACTCGTTATCTGTTAATGATCAAGATACGCAAACGCTCTATCAAATCTTATCTAAAATGAACCACATGAGGAAAACCGAGTTAGAGGATAAAGATCATGAATAGTAAACCTATGACAAAAGTAGACTATATGCGTAAAGCGATTGAACTTGCTAACAAGGGATCGGGTTGGGTCAATCCCAATCCTTTAGTCGGTGCAATCATCGTTAAAGACGGACGGATTATTGGTGAGGGATATCATCAGAAGTTTGGTGAACCACATGCTGAGGTGAATGCTTTTTTAAGTGCAACAGAAGATGTTGAGGGAGCAGATATGTATGTGACCCTTGAGCCTTGTTCACATCATGGAAAAACGCCACCTTGTGCTCTAAAAATTATTGAAAAAAAGATTAAAAATGTTTACATCAGTCATCTCGATCCCAATCCATTGGTCAGTGGACGAGGAATCAAGATGCTTATGGATGCTGGAATCCATGTCGAAGTTGGTATTCTAAAGGAAGAAACTGAAACTCAAAACGAAGTCTTTTTTCATTACATTAAACATAAGCGTCCCTACGTGATAATGAAATACGCGATGACACTCGATGGAAAAATCGCAACATTCACAGGTGATTCAAAATGGATAACGAATGAAAAATCACGTCAATTTGTCCATGAGTTAAGACATCGTTACATGGGAATTATGGTTGGAGTTAACACGGTGATTAAAGATGATCCGCATCTCGATGCAAGACGTCATAATCTTCAATCAAGACAACCGATAAGAATCATTATCGATCCTGATCTTATCACACCACTTGATCGCTATGTGATTACCAGTGCAACTCAACAAACCACATTGTTAGTGATCGGCGATCACATTGAAGATAATCGTATCACAGAATATCAAAAACATGGAGTAGTATTCATCAAAATGAATACGCAGCTTCTTGATTTGAATCTACTTATGCTGAAACTCGGAGAAATGCATATCGATAGTATCTTCGTAGAAGGGGGTTCTTTTCTACATGGAAGTTTGCTTGAACAATGCATCGTCAATAAGGCATATATCATGATTGCACCGAAGATGATTGGTGGAAAAGACGCACTAACTCCCGTCGGTGGAAAAGGCATTGAACTGATGGCTGACGCATATCCATTAGTTAACATAAAATATAGTACCTTTGATCAAGACATCATGATTGAAGGTTACTTCAAAAAAACACAAGGAGAAATACATGAAAATTAATCAAATTGAAGACACCATTCTAAACATTAAAAAGGGATTACCCGTTATTGTCATCGATGATGATGAAGAAGAAATCTTTAGTGAAATCGTTATTCCAATCGATCAGATAACTCTACCCTTTTTACATCAAATTGAAGGAATCACTCAGGGTTCAATGAGCGTTGTTGCAAGCAAACAGCACTTTGAAATTTTGGGTTTACCAGCAACTTTTGAACGTATACTATTAAGCGAAGGACAACCAAGATTGACCGTCGACATTAAGCATAGCACGCAAAAGGGAATGGAGCGTATCTACGATATTTTGAAACACATCATTGATCCAAAGGCAAAGGCAGATGATTTTGTTCATGAAGGTCAACTCTTTCCAGTTGCTTCTAGACAAGGTGGTGTTTTAAAGCGTGCTGGATTTCCGGAAGCTGTGATTGATTTAGCACAACTAGCAAACTCTTATCCTGCAGGTTTCATGGTCGAGTTAATCGATTTAGATGGTAACATCTATTCAGAAGAAAAAATCAATCAATTGTCAAAAAACCATGGATGGCCAATTATCAGTATTTCATCACTCATTGCTCACCAGAAAAAGGAAGTATCACTGATCAAACGTGCTGCAGAAGCAAATTTACCCACATCACATGGAGAATTTCGAATGGTTGGTTTTGAAAACGCACTGAACGGTGAGCATCATGTTGCACTCGTTAAGGGAGATATCAAGCCAGGTGATGAAGTTTTGGTTCGCGTTCACTCAGAATGTTTAACAGGTGATGCATTTGGTTCACTCAAATGTGATTGTGGAGAACAACTTCATGCAGCATTAGACAAAATTGAACAAGAGGGGAAAGGTATCTTACTCTATATGCGTCAAGAAGGTAGAGGAATTGGTCTAATTAATAAAATTCGCGCATATGGCTTACAAGATCAAGGAATGGATACGGTTGAAGCTAATCTTGCTCTAGGTTTTGATGAAGACTTAAGAGATTATGGTATTGGTGCGCAAATTTTATCGGATCTTGGTGTCACTAAAGTTAAATTGATGACCAATAATCCTTTGAAACTTAAGGGATTATCCGGTCATGGTATCGATATCGTTTCTCGCATTCCGATTCAGCTCAATCACAACGAGCGTAATGAACTCTATATGCGAACAAAAAAAGAAAAGATGGGACATATGCTCAAGTTCAAGGATGAATCCAAATGAAGGATGTCAAAACCATCATCTTTGATTGGGATGGAACGCTTCATGAAAGCATTGAAGTGTACTATGATGCGTTTTTGAAAGCTTATGCGTTTGTTTTAAATAAAGGTTTAGTTGAACCCAAAGTTTATCATAAACAAGAGGTCTGTCGTTTTTTAGGTATCAATCCTAAAGTGATGTGGGAATCGATTATACCCCATATCGACGAAGAAACATTTATAGAAGTCAGTTCAATTATTTCATCAGAGATGAAAAAAAGGATAGAAGAGGGACATGCCAAACTCTATGAGGGTACACGTGATGTTCTAAGCTATCTCAAATCAAAAGGTTACCGATTAATCTATCTTTCAAACTCAAAAATTTACTATATGGAAGCGATGCGAAAAGCCTTTCAGTTGGATGACTATTTTGATCAGTTCTATGTGTCTGAAGCATTCAATTATCTACCGAAAGAAGAGATTTTAAGAAAAGTGATGCCATCACTTCAAAAGCCCTTAGTGATGATTGGTGACAGGTATATCGATATACTAACCGCTCAATCAAATGGCATCAAGTCAATAGGATGTCTTTATGGATATGGTGAAAAAGAAGAACTCAGCGATGCCGATATGTTCATTGATAAAATCACGGATTTGATGAATATCTTTTAAAGAGACATAGTGTCTCTTTTTTATTTATAAAAATGTAAGCGTTTTTAGAAGTACTCTTCCTTATCACATTTAAATGTGATAGAATAAGAGTAATGAAATCCAGAAAAGACAGGTAGGATCTATGCGAATTGATAAACATCCGATTTTGACATTTCCTAAACGTGAGCCTATCACGTTTATTTTTGAAGGACAAGAAGTTTTGGGATATCGTGGTGATACAATTGCTTCCGCACTTCATGCTCTCGGTGTTTTGACACTGAGTTATTCCATCAAAAAGAACCGTCCCCGTGGTTTTTATTGTGCTATTGGCAATTGTGCGTCATGCAACATGGTTGTCAACGGAATTCCCAATGTGAGAACATGTATCACCATGTTAGAACCAAACATGATCGTTGAACGCCAAAGAGATAAGGGGGTCATCAGATGAAGACAAAAGACTTAATCATCATCGGTGGTGGACCGTCTGGTCTTTGCGCAGCTAAAATGGCTGTTGAAGCAGGGATATCGGTTCTTCTCATTGACCGCAGTCCTGAACTTGGTGGACAACTGATTAAACAGACACATAAGTTTTTTGGATCGAAGGCACAGTATGCTAAGACCAGAGGATTTGATATTGCTAACATCTTGATCAATCAGGTTAAGGATCATCCCTTACTTGAAATCATGCAAAATGCAACGGTTGTCGGTCTTTATCAGGATAAAGTTGTCACCGTCTATCAAAACGATACCTATATGAAGTTCCAAGCAAGAGCTGTGATCGTTGCTACAGGAGCTAGTGAAAAGTTTCTTGCTTTTGAAAACAATGATTTACCTGGTATCTATGGAGCAGGTGCCGTTCAGACATTGATGAATCTATACGGTGTTCTACCGGGACAAGAAATCATGATGGTCGGAAGTGGTAACATTGGTTTAATCGTTTCCTATCAACTCCTACAAGCTGGGGTAAAAGTTAAAGCCATCATTGAAGCAGCTCCTAGTATTGGTGGATATAAAGTACATGCATCAAAGATCAGACGTTTAGGTGTAAAAATCTATACACAAACTACCGTCAAAAGAGCTATTGGTAAAGAACAATTAGAAGCAGTAGAACTTGTATCACTTGATGAAAACTGGAAAGCCATTCCAGGAACTGAGCGTATTGAATCTGTTGATGCACTGTGCATTTCTGTAGGATTATCACCGATGCATCAAATTTTGTCGATGGTCGGTGCCAAAACAAAATATGTAGCAGAACTCGGTGGATTTGTTCCCGTGATCAGTGATCATCATGAGACTTCGGTTGAAGGTATCTTTGCATGTGGAGATGCAGTAGGTATCGAAGAAGCTTCATCAGCGATGATGGAAGGTTATTTAACGGGACTCTACGCTTCTGAGTATTTTGGTAAAAAACATCCCAATCATCAAGAACTCCTATCAAAATATGAACACGAGTTGGGGATGTTACGTGATGGACCTTTTGGAATTAAAACGAAAATTGGTCTAGAAAAATTAAGAAAAGGTGAGACAAATGCTGAGTAAAACAGGTATACCCACAAAAGATCAAGTAGCAAGTCGTTTTCCAGATCGTGTCGCTTTGATAAAACCTAAAGCCATTCTTGAATGTTATGAAGATATCCCATGCAATCCTTGTTCAACATCTTGTCCATTTAATGCGATCGAAATTGGAGCTAATATCAATCATCAACCCAAACTTCATACCGATCTTTGTACAGGCTGTGCGATGTGCGTACCAAGTTGTCCAGGTTTAGCCATTATTATCGCACAAATACGTGGTCATGAAGCGGTATTCAAGATACCTTACGAGTTTTTACCCATGCCAGAAAAAGGTGAGATTTGGCATGCTATCGATCGCAGTGGTGAGATCATTGGTGATGCTAAAATTGAGCGTGTTCAAATCAATCAAACAAATGATCACACAGCGGTTGTGACAGCTGTAGTACCCATTGAACATTTGGAAACATTCGTGACCGTGAGGAAGAAAGTATGAGAAAAGAAGATATCATCATGTGTCGTTGTGAAGATGTATCACTCGATCAAATACACAAGTTGCTCGAAGAGGGTTATACGACTTACGAAGATTTAAAAAGATTGCTTCGTGTCGGCATGGGACCCTGTCAAGCAAACACCTGTGGTCACTTAATTCAAAGAGAATTAGCAACCTATTTCAAAAAACCTATCGAAGAAGTACCTGTCCATAAGGTTCGTCCACTCGTGATAGGTGTTCCACTTAAGAAGATTGCTAAAGGTGAAGAGAAATGAAGGTTAACTATCTCATCATTGGTGCTGGAATCAGCGGTGTAAGTATCGCCTATAATCTAGCAAAAAAAGGCAAGAAAGGCATTCATGTCGTCGATAAAGGTTATTTCACCAATGGAGCGACAGGCCGCTGTGGTGCAGGTATTCGTCAACAATGGGCAACTGAAATGAACTGTATTCTGGCTAAAAAGAGCATTGAGTTCTTTGAACATGCGAAGGAAATTCTATCGTATCCTGGAGACCTTGAGTTCAAACAAGAAGGTTATCTCATTCTTGCGACCTCAAAGGAAGAACATGACCAATTCACAAAAAACGTGGCACTTCAAAATCGTTTAGGTATTCCTTCAAAACAGTTAAATAAAGAAGAAGCCCTTAAGATTGTTCCCCATCTCAATCCTGATGCATTTTATAGTGCAACATTTTGTCAAACCGATGGGCACTTAAATCCCTTCAAAATGACAGAAGCCTATTATTTAGCTGCAAAAAGCTTAGGTGTCACTTTCTCATTTTATGAGGAGGTCACATCGATTGACACTTTAGATCATAAGATTCAAGCCGTATATACTAATAAGGAAACCTATCAGACAAATGTAGTGATCAATGCAGCAGGTGGTTATTCACATGAAATAGGTAAGATGGCAGGCATCGATATACCTGTTTATTCGGAGAATCATGAAATACTCGCAACAGAACCCGTTGAAAAAATGCAGGGACCTATGGTCATGTCATTTTCAAAAAACATCTATTGTCAACAAGTACCTCATGGAGCATTTTTGATGGGTAGAAGTAATCCCGATGCTAAACCGAGTCATCAGATAGAATCCACATGGTCATTTTTAGATCACATGTCAAAAACACTTATTGATATCATGCCCAAGGTAGCAGAACTGAGAGTTGTTAGACAGTGGGGAGGATCCTATAATATGTCACCGGATCGACAACCCATCATCGGTGGAACCGATGAACTCGAAGGTTTTTATATGGCGTGTGGCTTTAGTGGTCATGGCTTTATGCTTGCACCGATGACAGGCTTACTTTTAGCAGAAGTCATCTTAGAAGAAAAACCCTCGATGGATATGCGTCCATTACATATTAATCGATTTATTGATCAACCCATGATTCATCAAGAAAAATCCGTTGTATAACGAAAGGAGATTCACATGGCAATTTATCCCTATCAAACAGAACCACTTACAGATTTTAGCAAAGAAGAAAACATTAAGAAGTACCTAGAAGGTCTAAAGATCGTCGAAGGCTATATGGGAAAGACCTATCCCATCATTATCAATGGCAAGCGTCTTCAAACCGAAAAAAAGATGGATTCGCTCAATCCATCGAATCATCAAGAAAAGGTTGGAACCATCTATCAAGCAGGTTTAAAAGAAGCTGAGGAAGCGATGCAGGTTGCCCTCAAAGTATTTGAAGAATGGAAACATGTAGACGCGAAAGTAAGAGCAGATGTCTTATTCAAAGCTGCTGGTATCATTCGTCGACGTAAGTTTGAATTTGCTGCACTGATGACAAAAGAAGCTGGTAAACCTTGGCCAGAAGCAGATGCTGATGTTGCTGAAGCCATTGATTTCTTAGAATATTATGGTAGACAAATACTTCAACTCTCTCGTATTGATGATCAGGTGTTATCACGCAAAAATATCGAACGAAACGAGTATATCTATATTCCTTTAGGCGTTGGAGCAATCATTTCTCCATGGAATTTCCCATTGGCCATTCTTACAGGCATGACTTCAGCTGCCATCGTATCTGGAAACACCGTCTTATTAAAACCAGCTTCGACAACCCAGGTTATTGCCTATAAGTTTGTAGAAGTTCTTGAAGAAGCAGGATTACCTCATGGTGTACTAAACTTTATTCCAGGCAGTGGTTCAGTCATCGGTGATTATATAGTCAATCATCCCAAACTGCGCTTTGTATCTTTTACAGGATCAAAACAGGTTGGTATGTCTATCTATGAAAAAGCAGCCAAAGTTCAACCAGGACAAATTTGGTTGAAGCGTGTCATCGCTGAAATGGGTGGTAAAGATGCCATCGTCGTCGATGAAGGTATTGATATCGAACTCGCTGCTGAGTCGATCATCAAATCAGCTTTTGGTTTTTCAGGACAAAAGTGTTCAGCGTGTTCACGTGCAATCATTCATGAAAATGTCTATGATCAAGTCGTTGATCGCATGATAGAACTGGCTAAACAGATTAAAGTAGGTGATCCAACACTTCAAGATGTCTTTATGGGACCGGTTAATGATATCAATGCATTCCAAAAGATATCATCTTATTTTGATGTTGGAAACAAGGAAGGAAAACTGATTCATGGTGGAAAAGCAGATGCTAAGAAAGGTTATTTCATCGAACCAACCATCTATAAAGATTTAGATCCCAAGTCACGTCTGATGCAAGAAGAAATCTTTGGACCTATCTTAGCTGTATGCAAAGTAAAATCCTTTGATGAAGCCCTTGAAGTCGCTAACAATACCGAATACGGTTTAACCGGTGCTGTGATTTCAAACAATCGTATGCATCTTGAAAAGGCAAGACGTGAATTCCATGTTGGTAACCTTTACTTTAACCGTAAGTGTACAGGAGCCATCGTGGGTTATCAACCCTTTGGTGGATTCAATATGAGCGGAACCGATTCAAAAGCTGGCGGTCCAGATTATCTCATATTGCATATGCAAGGAAAAACAATTTCAGAGGCATTATAAAATGAAAAAGTACGAGCAATCGTACTTTTTTAAAAGTAATTTTTGGCAATATTTCTTAGAAACAGTGTTGTAACGAGTAGATCTGCTGAACCGCCAAAACTGAGGTTTAATTGAATGGCTTCATTCGTAAATGCAATCACATCTTCATCGTTTTCAACATCTAATGCCTTTATCTTTTCTTTGATCATTTGGTAGTTTTCAATAGAACCTGCACGCTTGAGTAAGACTGTATCGTCGGTTGTTAAGATGAGTTGTTTGAGGGTTTTTCTAAGGAGTTGATCGGTTATGGGTTCATCTTTGATGAGCTCAAAAGCCTTTTGAACCGATGGCATACCTAAGTATGCTTCACCACGGGCACCTGATATGTGATAGTTTTGATACGCTATTTCACCAAAAGTTGTTGGACTCTCCTTGAAATCGTCATAAATGCTTTTTGATAAATCTTGGATATTTTTAAAGAGAGAAGTCATTGGAAGTTTGTTTTTTAGTGTATAACCTAAAGAAACCAACAAAAGACCTAGAATAAAGATTAAACCCTTATAGCAGTTGATACCATCGGTTGCCTTAAGCATTGCTTTTTCAGCTTGTAGACCGATCATGCGTGCTTTTTTAAAGAGTGAAAGTGTAGAATCACTTTGGTAACCGAGTTCAAATAGTAAGATAAAGTAGTGGATGATTGCATCTTGAGCACGCTGCATCATAGAATAATTCATATCGGGATGTGAACCCTGACTTGTTGGCGTAACCAAGCCGAATTTATACTCTAAGTTTAACTCATCCATCATCGCTTGTTTCATTAAATAGGATAGGTTTTCTCTAAGATGTGCTTGGGTGGTATCTAAAACATAGCGTAAGATATCTTCTAGTGGATGCATTTTACTACGAACACATCGATGCGCTAGATCACCACAGAGATAACAGATTCTATCAGGAGCATTAAGCATCTTTCTGGTTATCTGAACGTAATCTTTTGACCAAAGGTCAAGATCGATGAGTCTACCATAGGTACTTGATTCAAAAGATATCAATTGCTCTTTAACTTTAGTAAGATCATCATCCTCAATTACCATCAGTACATAAGGACCATCAGATGAATCAAAACGCATACGCTTCGTAACACTCCACTGCTGACTTACCTTGTATTCAAAAAAACGTACGATGATGTACGCTTCAGGTATGTTTTTATTTGAGCCTGGTATATTTGCGTGAACACTGATCAATGGTTTATTTGTGTTTTGGATCCACTCATTAATCGTTTGACCTCTTCGTTCACGATCTCTTAAAAGTTGATCATGCATGAAAAAGTGATTTCCCTTCATTAGACATCAAGTATTTATAGGTCGATTTAGGGACAAAAGGTTTGATTTCTTTATATCTTTTTTCACGCATGAGCTCACGCACCTTGGAAGCAGAAATGACTTGATCAAAGCATGTTTCTCTCTCGATTTCTTTTAAGTGATCACCGAGCATTCCCTTCATCATTTCATTGTACTTAGAGGTCATTGGATCGAGAGGTTCAGACCCAACAAAGCGATAACTGAGTTCGAAAAGTGGGATAAAATAATGTTTAAAGATCATGATATCCGTTTCCATAGCAATCTCAGATACTTCACTTTTGTCTTTGATAAAGTAACTTGGGAATGTTACGTGGGAGATGAGATAAGGCGTTGATGGCAAGATTTGGACATTTTTTAAGTGGTGGATTCCCTTCTTAAGTAGAAGAAGTCTCGTTGGATAGGAAAAAACTGATCGATTTTCTTCAACCAAAAAGATAAGAACTTCATCCACCATTTTCGCACAGGTTTCAATTAAATAGAGATGACCTTTAGTGAAGGGATTACAGTTCATGACAATACCTGCACGGACTCCGTGCTTTGGCTTTAAAGTCAGTTTGAGTGATAAGAGTTGATCCTTGATTGGAAAGAGTCTATTTTCGAGTAAAACGACATGTTTTGTTTCAATGATGATAGAAAGTGGATAGTCTAAAAACATGTGTTTGTGTTCAGGTTTGGTATAGATAAAATATTTATCTATCCCTTTTGAATCAAAAATACGCATGACATGTTGTAAAAGATGACCGAGCAACTGTTCACCTTGACGCTCACGCTTGATAGCAATCATCTTGATGACATTGTCGTGATATGAAATGGTACCGATCAAATCATCACCATCATAGAGATGAAATGTTTCCGTGATAAAAGGATCAACTGATAGATTGGATTCTCGTAAAAGTTGAATCGTTTTTTGTTTTTCTGCTTCAGTTATCGCATTGATGAAGCGGTAACTCATGTTATCTCCTTATAATTGATACAGACTATCAATAATCGAACCATCTCGATATCTGATCAGACCGATGATCTTATCTGAAGAAGGAATCATTTTGGGTTCACCTGTTATATGATGTGCACGTTTCATCAGTTCATCGATGGTAGTTATCTCTAGTTTCGAATCTTTTAGTTTATTGATAAGATCTTGTCTTTTGGGGTTGATTGCAATACCACGTTCAGTAACTAATATATCCACCGATTCACCAGGTGTCGTAATGGTTTTCACTGATGATTTTACCATGGATAAGCGTGATTTCATGAGATTGGTCGTGATGATCGTTACCTTAGCTCCAAAAGCAGTATCGGCATGACCACCGCTACCACCGATCAGATGACCAAAGGAATCCGTTGTTACATTGACATTGAAATCAAGATCAATTTCGGTTGCACCTAAGACGACGACATCTAAATCATTGACGATAGGTTTCGCATAGGGATTACCATATTCGGATGCACTGATCATGAGATGATGCTTGTTTCTTTGATATGACTTGATCGCTTCAAGATCGAAACACTGTACATCATAAAGCTTTTCGAAAAGCCCTTTTTCATGCATATCGACAAGAAAACTGGTGATACCTCCAGACGCAAAATCACCTTTGATTTTGTTGGCAGTCATCCGTTGTTTCAGTGCTTCAGCAACTGCCAAGCTTGTCCCACCTGCACCACATTGAAAGTTAAAATGAGGTTTGATCAAACCGAGTTCTTCAATAAGTCTTGCTGTATTTTTTGCAATCTTGAGCTGGATCGGATCTCTTGTTGGTTTCGTGGTACCACTTTTGATGCCTTCAGGATCACCGATTGAAGGGATATGTAGAATCATATCGACATAACGACCATCGATGTCAACTTTCTTCACCCGATCAACGATATGATCAGTGACCAACACTTTATGCTTAGCGTATAAAAGATCAGGAATCGCATAACCGAGTGTTCCACATTGTGATGGACCTTCAATACCATTACCATGACCTGCGTGGTCAACAGCAGGAGTTGCAATAAAAGCAACATCAATCGTTAGCTCACCTGATTCAATCGCGCGTGCTCTACCTCCATGTGTATCCATCACAAGAAGTTCTTTTAGATGACCTTCTTCAATCGCTTTTGCTACTGGACCATTGATATAGTTCGTATAGATTTTAGTAATGGATTGATTTTTAATAAGAGGTACCATGGGTTCATGTACAGGAAAAATAGCACTTGGAGCAAGTGTTATGTGTTTAAGTTTTCTTTTTTTTATTTCCATGAGTACTAAGTTTAAGACAGCATCACCATTGCGCAAGTGATGATGAAAGGATAGGGTCATGCCATCTTTGATGTCAAGCTTGTCAAAAACGGATGCAATATCACTTTCAACAGGTTTGTTACCGCCACCGATAATGACTTCATCGATGATTTTTCGTTCGTTTGTTTTTATGAGATTATTAGCACCTTGAAAAGGTGTGTAACCTTCAGGTATTTGACGATTTAATGTATTTTTTATTAAATTCATTTCGTCACCTTCTCTAAAAGCTTTTTAGCACGCATGATAATCGGTTTATCAATCATCTTACCATCAACAGAAAACGCACCTTTTCCTGATGCTTGCTCTTCGGCAAGAACAATCTTTTTAGCGTAATCAATCTGTTCTTGTGTAGGTGAAAAAAGTTCATTGATGGTATCGATTTGGATGGGATGAATGCATGCTTTACCTGTCATCCCCAAGCGTTTCGCATGCTTTGCATCTGATATTAGACCTTCAGCGTTATCAACGTGAGTAAAAGGTGTATCAATGGCTTCTTTTCCATAAGCCTTTGCTGCATAGATAACAAGCTGTCTTGCAAGTAAAATTTCTTCGCCATCCTGTGTTCTTTCAACCTCGAGATCGGTTGCGAGATCCTCACCACCGAGAAGAAGCGCTTTGACACGAACATGTGATGCGATGGTATGAACTTCAAAAAGTGAGCGTGCTTGCTCAATAATTGGAATAATCCAAAGAGGTTCATGATTTTTTTTACGTTTTTCATATTTACTCAATAATTGATCCAGTTCTTCAACGGATGCTATACTTGCTTTCGGTAGCATAATGCCCTGAACTGGCCACTTCATGATGTGCTTGATATCACTTAAAAAATATGGACTTGATACATCGTTGATTCGAATGATGACATCCATATTCAAATGGGGATTGGTTTTAAAATACTCTTTGAGTAAGATTCTTGCTGCATCTTTTTCAAGTGGATGAATCGCATCTTCTAAATCGAAAATAATGGCATCTGCTTCAAAGATGTCAGCATTTTGAATCATCGCTGGAGTATTTGCTGGAATAAAGAGTAAACTTCTAGTCATTTTTCTCCTCCATACGATGAAGAGCAGTCAAAAGACGAGCACGAATCGTATAATCGAGTGCTCCTTTATCCTGTATGCTCACTTTGATTTTTTTGATGTGTGATTTCTTTAGAACGTCTAAGATGACTTTTTCAATCGCTTCACCAAAGACATCCTTAACTGTGCTATCAATTTGAATTTCAAGTTGATCGGCTGCTTCAACGGTCACCAGACAATCATTGGATTCCAGTGTTCCAGCTGTCGCATGTTTCATGTCATCACCTATTTTCTAGCTTTTGATAAAGCAATGATGCGTTCCATCATATTGTTTACAATCATATAACCTGAATCGACATCCATCGCAGGTTTTGCTAAGCAGAGATCTGCTTCACATGCAATAGCTACGGATGTGGTCGCTTCTGCAGATAGATTGGTCTCATTGCATGTACCACCACAGTAAGCACCGATTTTTTTCTCTTTGCAGTAAAGAATAGCTTCTGCAATGTTATTGATTCCACCTAAATCAGGTGTTTTTATCTGAAGGACATGTCCTGCTCTTTCATCTGCGAAATAACGAATATCTTCGAGAGTATTACACCATTCATCAGCAACAATTTCTAGTGGTGTTCCTAAGGCATCGATTCTGGATGTGATCTCTTTTAGAGCCAACATCGTTCCTTCACGATCTCCCGTATCAATGGGTCCTTCAATTCTTAAGAAGAAAGGTTTTGCTACCTCTGCAAGATCGAGTAAATAATGGACAATTTGATCGATATCGTTATGAAACGCAATGCCCAAAGTACCGTAAACATCGATATGAAAGATCGGCATATAATCCATATGCATCCGTTTATCAAGAACCCGATTTCTCATCCAAATGACATAATCCTTGAGTAGTTCACCATGATATCCCAATTTGTCTTTGACATTATTAATCAGTGCATGTGGCATCGCATCGACTTCTTTTAAAATCATTTTATCGACGTTAGTATAACGGTCATCACCTGACTGTGCAAAGATGGGTATTCGATGTAATACCTTGAGTTCTGGATGGTATTCATCACGGATAACTTCAGCCATTGTTCGTTTGCTCGATAGAGCTGTAGCAGAAAGGAGTGCTTGGGTAATACCGTAGCGTATAGCGGTATGAATACGTTTGCCATCAATCTTTAAGCGATCGTATTTTTCAGCTAATGGTTTAAAATACGACACATCCTCACCGATTAATAATGGAACGATATGCTTTTCAATAAAGGGTATGAATTCACTTGCTAGAAAGAGTGGATCTCTTCCACCGGTTCCTGAGTATTGAACTGCTGCGCAGTCACCCATAGCGATATCTCCATTTTCAAGGAGTAGTTGAACGGAGATTGCTTCACCAGGAACGCGTACTTCTTTAAAGCCATCACTTTGTGCCTCTCCGATATACATAAATCCATCCTTGATGGCATCTTTCTTTATCGCTTTTTGATCATCAAAATAAAAACCTGTATAACTCTTTGTTAATATAACCTGTTTAATTTGCATGGTGTTTTTTTCTTGTTTGCTCGGGTCTACCAATCATTTCTCCTCGAGAGATGGCATAGATATCATCTACAGTCATCTGGAAGGTGATTGGACGTCCTTCGGCTTTTGCCCTTTCATTTAGTTTTGCGCGGTGAAAATCTTTAATATCTTGAGTCATGCCCAAATTTCCAAATTCAAGTATTCGAACACAACCATCGTTATCTCTTGCGGGTAATACTTTGTTTAGATTTTGTTTTGAAGGTGCAAATGGTACATCAATTACACCGAGTTCAAATGCTTTGATCGTGCCTACGGCAAGATCTCCATCACCTAGTTTAAAGACATTATCCATAAGACAATTGACTTCATTTCTTATCTGAGCTTTTTCAATTTGTAATTCTTGAGAGATCATCATCTTTTGATCTTTAAGTAAAGAGACAACCATTTTTGATTCACGAACTCCAAAACCATTGATTTCTTTTGTGGGAACACCAATGGACTCATAAGGTGTCTTTGTAATCATTTTGGTCGCACCAGAGAGTGCAGCAACCGTTGATGCCATCGCGATAAGACCCGAAGCTTTTGCTTCATCCTGTGGGAATCCTCCCATCCATTGATGGAAGACGGTTGTAACAAACACATCATATCCATAACGCTTCAAATAGTCTTCGGTTAACTCTTGAAGCATATGAATGGATGCGACATCCTGAATGACATTTCCACACTGACCATAACCAACCGTAATGTTTTTAACACCCTGCTCGGCTGCTAGAAGTGCTTCGATAATACCGATGGTAATCGCAATGGAGGGTGGAACGAGTGTTCCTGTCAAGGGACCAAAAGGTTCACGGTTGATGTGGATACTATGTTCCTCATAATAACCGACCAAACGATCACAGTATTGCCAGTAGTAGATCGAATCAGCAAGTGAAATATTTTTTGCGTAGGGAAGGTTATAAGAGATACCTCCACCTTCATTGGATGTCCATCCAGCTGCATGGATAATCTCCGATAATAATCTGGCATCAGGTGTTCCATGACGTGCTTGCAAAGGTACATTGACAGCATCAAGGACTTCTTTGCAGGATTGGACACCGTGATTTACAGCTGGGAATCCGTTCAGCATCGATCGCCCCTCTTTTCTGGAGACTAAAATGCCTTCTTCAGCTTCAGCATATCGATTTTGTCTGGTATATGAATCGATGGTTGAAGGTAAAAAATCAGCACCTGAAGCTTCTAAATGTCGCATGAGCTCGATGTGTTCACTAAGCAGTGCAACACCTGCTCGTGGTTGAACATAAGTTCTTGACTCCTTTTTAGCTTTCATGAGTTTTAAAGCGAAGTTTTTATGTTCAGGTACTTGTTTTAATGTTTGTACTGCATAATCAAGATCGAGCCTTGGATCTTGTCCGGTTGGCCATGTGGCTAAAACTTCTTTGCGCATCGCGAGAAATTTTTCTAATGACCATTTTTTATTGACAACCTGCATATATAATCTCCTAAAGTTTTCTAATACGTTTTTTCATAATTCGAAGTGCAATCTGTGGGTAATCGAATGAAAGCAAACCCATCGCAGATAAAATATAATCTTGATCTAGGTAGAGCGTTGGTTGATGGGGTCTAAGTTCCAATCCGTTATGTTTGTTTTTGATTGCTTCACCCAGAAGTTGTTTGGGGTTATTGCTTGCAATCACCACACCACCCGTTCCGATGAAAGATGAAACCTGGGTTAAGTCTTTCCCTGTCTGATGATACATCATTCCCATGGGTGTATAGACTTCTTTGAGTGTACCAACATGTCTAGATAAGGCGATATCGATACATTTGGATGCGAGAATATCCTCGATTTTAGATTCCTTAGTATCCGTTGGAATGTAGTCGATTTGTCCATGACGCAACACACAGGCACTTGATAAATCAATACCCTCTTTATGATAATTTGAAATTTCAGAAGGTGTCATCTGTTCTAAGATACCCATCGCAGAATAACGCATGCCAAGATCACCTTCTACGGTTCTTTTCGAAAAGGGTTCTTCAAGTCCAGTCATGACAGCATTCATTTTTGTAGGTAAACCATCTGAGAATGAGTAAACATCAGTGGTTGCCCCTCCGACATCAGCCAGCATGAGATCACCGAATCCAACATCATCTTCATATCCTTTGGATAGCAATTCAGCAGCTAGAAGAACTGCATGAGGAGTCGGAACGACGACACGATCAATAATCGATTCAATTCTTTTAATCCCTTTTGCTTCAATGATGTTTTTTACAAAGATATCTTTGATGGTATTTCTCGCATCATCGATATTGAGCATGTTGAGTTTTGGCATCACATTTTCGCAAATAAAAAATGTCTTATTTTCTTCAGATAATATTCTACTAACTTCATCAATCGCATCCTTATTTCCAGCAAAAACGATGGGTGCATTAATCGGAGATTGTGCGAGTTTGTGTGCATTATGAATCACACATTCACTGTTTCCTCCGTTAGCCCCACCGGCTAATAGAATAATATCGATTTTTTTATCTATAATCTTTTGAATTTCTTGATTATTGATGTGGTGTGATAAAACAAGTTCTACCTTGGCACCTGCACCAAGACAAACACGTTTTGCAGCTTCTGTTGTCAATTCTTCAACAAGTCCGATGGCTGTCATCTTTAAGCCACCAGCAGCAGAAGAACAGGCAACGATTTTTTCAAAAACAAAAGGTGCACTGGTCTTTTGTGTCAGTTCATGAAGTGCCATCTCATAACCATCAATAATGTTGGTTTCGACCGTAGTGATCGCTTTTGAAGTTGCGATGATATCTTCTTTGTCGAGATCGACTGCTGTCAGTTTCGTAAATGTCGATCCAAAATCAACGAGCAGATAGCACCTCATCAGACGCCCCCCAAATCTTCTTTAATCGTATCAAGTACCATGTCAATGGTTGTTCCTGGTGGGTAGACACGGTCAAACCCCATCGCTTTAAAACGTTTTTCAACATCCTTAAAATCCTGTTTACCAACAACAATATTGCCACCCACATAAAGGAGTATATCGTTTAAGCCTGCTTCATTACATTTGTCGCGCATACCTCTGCAGTCAAGTTCACCATGACCATAGAGTGATGAGACCATAATTAAACGAGCCGATGTTTCGATAGCTGCGTTAATAAAATCTTCTTGTGACGATAACACACCAACGTTGACAACGTTGTAACCCTCCTGTGTTAGCGTGTACTCGATGATTCGATTTCCTACAGCATGAACATCAGCTCCGATAACGCCAATAACGATTGATTTCATTGTATCCTCCAGCTCGCGTTATGTATAAAAAAATAAAACGCTTACATACACTTGTATTTTAATACAAATGGCTTGAAATTACAACCGACTTCCTTCATTTGCGTTTGACTTTTTTTCGTGTATAATGAGATTGGGTGATAAAGTGCGACAAATAGAGATGAATTTGATAACTCAAACAGTGAAAGAGTTAGCGATGGATGCGAACTGCAACATCGGAAAATCGTTCATTGATGAGCTAAGAGAAGCATTAAAAAGAGAAAAATCCGACATCGGAAAAAACGTTATAGAACAGATTATTGAAAATGATACAATTGCACTCGAAAACAAAGAACCGATGTGTCAAGATACAGGTATGGTTGTTGTTTTTGTTGAGCTCGGTTATGAATGTCATCTTCAAGGAGATATCTATGATGCCATAAATGAAGGCATCAGACAAGCCTACCAAGAGGGGTTTCTTAGAAAATCGGTTGCTAAACATCCGATTACCAGAGGTAACACAAACGATAATACACCTGGAGTGATTCATATTAAATTAGTTCCAGGAGATCAGATAAAGATTACACTAGCACCAAAAGGCGGCGGTAGTGAAAATATGAGTCTCGTCAAGATGTTGGTTCCTTCGGATGGTGTTGAAGGTATTAAAAAACTGGTCCTGCACACCATTTTTTATGCCGGTGGTAAACCATGTCCTCCGCTTGTCGTGGGTATTGGTATTGGTGGTAATTTAGAGAAATCTGCAATCATTGCTAAAGAAGCACTCATGAGAGATCTCAAAGATGTCAACCCTGATCCAGTACTAAAGAAGTTAGAAGAAGAACTGCTTGAGGAGATCAACACATTAGGTGTAGGTCCCATGGGATTTGGTGGAACAACGACTGCACTTGCTGTGAAAATTAATAGTTACCCTTGCCATATTGCTTCACTGCCTGTTGCTATCAATCTTCAATGTCATGCATCCAGACATAAATCAGCCATTTTGTAGGTGATCAGATGAAACTAAAAACACCCATAACACAGCAAGATATTAAAAATATGAAAGCAGGAGAAATCGTTTATATCAGTGGGACGATCTATACTGGAAGAGATGCTGCACATAAACGAATGGTCGAAGCTTTAAATGAAGGAAAGCCACTTCCTTTTGACGTTCATGGTCAAGTGATTTATTATGTTGGTCCAACACCGGCAAAACCGGGTAGACCGATTGGATCTTGTGGACCTACATCCAGTTATCGCATGGATAAATATTCACCTTTCTTAATGAAAGAAGGACTCAAAGTGATGATCGGTAAAGGTGATCGAAGCGATGAGTTTATTCAAACGATGATCAAGGAAAAAGCTGTTTATTTACAAGCTGTTGGTGGTGCTGGAGCACTGCTTTCAAGAAAAGTAAAGACATCTGAAGTGATCGGCTATCACGATTTAGGTGCAGAAGCTATTTATCGTCTGGAAGTTGAAGATTTTCCTGCGATTGTAACCTATGATATTTATGGTGGAAACCTCATTGTCGATGAAGTTAAAAAATATCAGACAAAGTCATTCGATTTGTAAATCTCAGATATTTTCATTATAAAGGAGTCACCGATGAAAGCGATCAAAATTGTACTGATCATTTTGTTATCATTGATCACACTTGCAGCAGTCTTTTTAGGTGTGATGACATTACTTGAGTATCGTCCAAAAGAAGTTGAGGAGCTCAGCATAGAAAACAATCAAACGGATGTTGTTATGTTGAATTCTGAAATGACGGTTATGACGTTTAACATGGGTTATGCTGGACTTGGTAAAAACGAAGACTTCATCATGGATGGTGGAAAAAAGGGTATACCTGAATCAAAAGAAGTTGTTGAAGGATATCTTGCTGGAATCAGCTCAATCCTTGAGGAACATCCCTCAGATTTCTATCTTATGCAAGAAGTTGATTTTAAAGCAAGAAGATCCTATCAGATCAATCAGGTATTATCACTAGCAGATGGACTTGGACAGTCCTACAGCACCCAATTTGCCTATAACTTCAAAGCACCATTTGTTCCCTTTCCAGTATCATTTACAGACTATATTGGTTATGTCGA
>JAVEVJ010000080.1:0-5101 GCA_034005105.1 Acholeplasmataceae bacterium
CCAGCTGACAAGATACTTTCTTCTATTTTTCAAATCGATGAAGGAACCTTAATCTATAACCTACAGCGCATCAGAGGTACCACCATACCTATTCTTTATTCAGATACGTACATGATACCGGTCATCGATCTCCCCAATACCAAAGAGTTTCTCTATGGGTCACTCTATCAATACCTTTCGACACAAAACATCTACTTTAATATGTTTGAGGAATATGTCTCTGCAGTTATCGCACCCAAACATATTAAAAATATGCTTCATATCTATGATGATGCACCTCAACTTAAACGAAAGCGTTATGCCTATGATGCCAATAATAAGTTGGTTGAATACACTGAAACCTATTACAATGCAGCTCATTACGAGTATCGTGCAAGACTCTTTTACCGCAGAAAATAATCTGCGGTTTTTTGTTGTTTTCTATAATGTATTAAAAAAATCATAAATGTATTGCTAATGTATTGTTTTTTAGGTGTTGCTATGATATATTTAAATCAGAAAACGGTTACATAGAGGATTTTATGAAAAAAATTGGGTGGATTATCTTCATCTTTGCAACATTACTGCTTGGTTCATGCAAAGAAAAAGACACAGAAGAAGAACAAATCATCATACCAAACTGCAATCTCAATTTTACGATGACCATGGGTGAATATATACCCGTTGAAAGTTTGTTGATTCCAACTTCAACTGTCAAAGGAAATATTGAGAATTTTATCAATGTGTGTAAACCCAAAGATATCAATCCCTTGACACTTGTTAGTTCAAGTATTCGTACACATCAATTAACCTTCGTCTTCGATGCGATCTATCCAATTAGTACCATGGAGATTTTAACTACGATCGAAACGATGTCAATCGAGGTCTCCATCGATGGAAGTTCATTTACACGCATTAAAGATGATGAAGAAGTATCAGATGTGATGGATTTAGGAGGAACTATGGCAAAAGCAATTAAGTTGATCATACCAAAAGATGATACGAAAAATAGACTCGATGATGTTCGCTTTACCTTAGATAGAGGCATGATCATCCAAGAAGATGATGAACTAACGAAACAGTTTCTTCGCTATAATGGATGGACAGGTGCTGATGGCATCTTCACATTCAATTTAACCGATGGTAATGAATTGATTGGTGCAAGCAAGAATACCGTAGGTTTTATCTTCTCAGATACCTTTGTTGGTGAAGTTTATACACATAACAACTTAAGAAAGACTTCGGTGATGATCAATAACTCACTCGGTTATATGGATACCTCGCTTCCTTTAGATGAAGCATTTAGTTTTGATTATGCAACAAGAAACGGTGCACCTTCATCACCTTTTATCCCCGATCATTATATAGGTTTGGTTGCAAGAAACCTTTTAGATGGTGATGGACTATCGATGAGTCAATCGAAAGATGCTTTGTTATCAAATTCAAGTGAAGGTTTAGGTTATCGATCAGATTCAAATCAAGCAGAGTTAACTATCGACCTAAAATCTTCCTATGATTTAAAAGAAATCGTCATCTGGAATGATAATTCAAATCCCTTAATGGGAACAAAAAAACTTGATATCAGCTATTCAACAGATAACATCACCTACACAGAGCCTATCGACTATGATCTAGAACCTGCAAGTGGTGAAGATGATGAACCTTACACCTTGTTAGTAGATGATATTGCTACAGAAGCAAGATATATCAAACTCAACCTAAAAGAATCTTATGATGCCAATCATATCGGTCTTGGAAAAATCATGATTTTTGATGAGGACAACACGTTCCTCTTTGGTCAAATCAGTGGAACAGAACCTGTTGATACCCTTCATTCAAACGAGATAACCGCTCGCCTATGGCTTCAAGATGGTATCGTCATCGGTGAACACATCTACATTTTCCCCATTTTGGTTAAAGATGAAGCGGATTTATTTAAAGTGCACAATGTTGGGCTCATTAAAGCTCCGATTGAAGATGAACGGATGAACTATCAAGATGCTACCTATTTGGATACACCTCTCCAAGTTAAAACTCCAGATGGTGGCACACTCTTCTTTGGAGCAGGTGTGCTCAACAATGTCAGTCAAGATGGCTACATCTATATTTATGGGTATAAAGATCTAGATGGCAGACACTTAATTGTTGGTCGCTTCTTACCCGAAGATATCGAGGATATGAACAAGTGGACATATTTTAACGGTGAATCCTTTATATCGGATATCAACCAGGTAGAAGGACTCATCAACCGTGTCTCCGCAGAACTATCTGTTACCTACATACCTTCTGGTATGTATCAGGGAAAATATATGCTCGTTGTGATGGAAAACACAACTTCTGGTCATATAGCCTATGCGATCAGTGATACACCTTATGGACCCTTTGGATCTTATGAAAGAGTATATACAACGGATGTCTCTCATCTAAGAGCAGCGTTTACCTACAATGCGAAAATGCATCCTGCATTATCGAAACCGGGTGAATATGTGATCTCATACAATGTCAATGCAACACTTGTCGGTGCACTCAGTGATGCACGTATCTATCATCCACGTTTTATACGAATGATTGAAGTAAAAGAAGAAGAATAAAGGAGAAAACGATGAAAAAAGGTGATTTAATTTCTGTAGTGAGTTTAATCAAAGGGAAAAACGAGATTAAACTCGATCGGATTTATCCCATCATGGATTTTCGAAACGAAAATCACTCAAAAGTGCTCTACATGATCGATGATGAAGTGATGAAAGAACATGTTACCTATGCGAATCAACTCATCATTCATGCTTATAAACCTGAGGAGTTATCACTTTTCATCGGTGAAGGATATGTCGCAGTTCCAGAGGAGGATTTAACTTCTAAGTTTATTTCTCACAGCAAGTGGAGCGGTGGAGATGGTATCTATTCCTTTAACCTAACGGACGCGAAAGATGGCTTTGACCAAGAAGGACCTAAGAAGACACTCTTTGTCTTTGGAGATACTTTTGTGGGCACAAGTGATCCTAAAGTGCATACGCGCTTTCAACCGCATCTGATGCCCAATAATTCCATCGGTATCCTAGAAAACGATAAAATTGAATTTAGGGTCAACTTTCAAAGCGATGGTAGAGTAGCTGGTTTCTACAAGATGGACGAAAGATTCGATGATACAGGTACGGTTGTTACCAACCTAACCTATTATGACAGAAACATCAAAAATGTTGGTTACCTATCAGGTTATGATCCAAAAACATTGGAAATCATCTTTGATCTTCATAAGGAACGCTATGTGAGCCATATGGAGTTTTACAATTACTTTAGTGAAGAAGCTGATTACTTATCCAAACGGGGTTTAAAAGCTTTCAAGATCTTAGGATCAACCGATGGGAGTGATTATCAACTCATTCGTGGTGTTATCTTAGAGCGTGCTAAGGATAGCAAAGATATCCAAAAGGTTGATATCAATGCGAAATATCGTTACTACAAGTTATCGATACCCACATCCAAAGGCATTGGTAACCATAACGATGACACATTTACTGAAGGTCTTTATGGACTCAATCTCGTGAAGTTTTTCGATCACGACGAGCAGTATCGTGATATCTATGCAACATCCAATTCGGTTCTTTTAAAAGATCCAGAGCACTCATGGATTTGGCTACAAGATGGTGTCATCATAAAAGATCATCTTTACTTTCTACCCATGATTGTGAACAGTGACTTAAATCAACCCGAAGGATTGCAGTTTCGAATCCTAGGCGTTGCACTCTTCAAGACACCCATCATCGATCACATGATTCATCCAGAAAAATCGATGATGAAATTAGCTCCTTTATTGGTGGATACAAAAACGTCGCAGTTTCTCTATGGCGGAGCAATTCTACCAAACACCCAACAAGCAGGAGCTAAAGATCCAGATGGTTACATCTACATCTATGGATACAAGACAACCTTGGGTTTAAGAGAACTCGTTGTCGCTCGAGTAAAAGAAGATGATTTTGAAACATTCGATGATTGGAGATTCTATAATGGTGAAACTTGGGTAACCAATCTACTCGATGCTAAACCACTCTTACAACATGTATCCTGTGAAATGAGTGTTTCAAAACTCTTAGAAGGTATCTACAAAGATAAATACATTGTTGTGTTTACCTATGATACCAATACACCTTATGTATCGTTTGCGATTGGTGAAACACCTTGGGGACCCTTTAGTGAACCACAAAAGATTTATCACACACCCGAACAAGACATCTTTAAGAGCACAACCTATACCTATAACGCCAAGGCTCATCCCCACTTATCGAAATCAACTGAAATCTTGGTAACCTATAATACCAATACCTATAATTTTGACCACAACATGTCAAACTCACTGATTTACAGACCCCGATGGATTTCTCTAAAAGATACAACTCGTTAGAAAGGAGGTGTGCACTTGACCGATTCAATGAAAAAACCTTGGCTGAATAAGAAACAAAAAGATTTGATCAAAAAGATTCTCTTGCATATCGTTTTAAGTTTACTCAGCTTCGCGTTTATGTTTCCCTTTTTGTGGATGTTATTCACGGCACTTAAAACACCTGCAGAACTTTTGGTGGGAACGGATCAATTTTTTCCTAAAGACCCACAGTGGATCAACTTTAAGACAGCTGTACAATCGATTCCCTTTCTACTCTATTTGAAAAACAGCTTACTTATTGTTGCGATGGTCATGCTTGGTACACTCTTTTCTGCAACGACAGCAGCTTATGCCTTTGCAAAACTCAATTGGAAGGGAAGAGACAAGTGGTTTTTGATCATGTTAGCAACCATGATGATACCGATTCAGGTCATCTTGATTCCAACCTACATCATGTATGCCAAAATCGGTTGGTTGGGAACTAGATTACCCCTGATTGTACCTGCATTCTTCGGAGGAGGTTCGGCATTCTATATCTTCTTACTCAGACAGTTCTTCAAAGGAATACCTAAAGAACTCTCAGAGAGTGCGATTATCGATGGTGCCAATCATTTCCAAATATTTTGGAGCATTATGTTACCTCTATGTAAACCTGCAATTATCACGGTTTTACTCTTTACGTTCATGGGAACGTGGAATGATTACTTTGGTCCTTTGATCTTCCTTAGCAACCCCGATCACTGG
>JAVEVJ010000081.1:0-5089 GCA_034005105.1 Acholeplasmataceae bacterium
ATACAAGTTTTTACGAACTCGAGGTTCACATAATTTAACTACGCCTTCGCCTTCATTTTACTACCAATGACCTAAAAATAAAAGACTAAGAGATAACTCCTAGTCTCAGTATACGAAAAGAGGCTTTTGCCTCTTATGATTCTAACCTAGTAACTTCTCTTGCGATCATGACCTCTTCATTGGTTGGGACAATATAAGCTTTCACCTTTGAATCGGGTGTTGATATCAAGCGTTCACCACGTTTTTCATTTTCAACTTCATCAACTTCAATACCTAATACTTTAATTGCTTTAATGACATCTCTTCTCACTTCAGGTGCGTTTTCACCAATACCTGCGGTAAACGCGATCGCATCGAGTCCACCCATGTAAACATAATAAGATCCGATATAATCTGCAATACGCTTCACCTGGACACGGTGAGCGAGCGTGGGACGGTATTCACCACGGTTCATACCATCGATGATATCTCTTGAATCATTGGAGATACCTGAGATTCCAAGATATCCTGATTTCTTATTGAGTTCATCTAAGACTTCTCCATACGTCTTATTTTCTTTCGATGAGACAAGCATTAAGACAGCTGGATCGATATTGCCTGAACGTGTTCCCATAGGAATTCCTTCAAGTGGCGTTAGACCCATCGAAGTATCGACGGATTTACCACCATCAACTGCACAAAGGGATGCACCATTTCCTAAATGACAAACGACAATCTTCGCTTTTGGATTGCCTAGAAGTTTAGCTGTTCTTTCAGATACATACTGATGCGACGTTCCATGGAAACCATACTTTCTGACACCATACTTTTCATACCATTCATAGGGTGCTGCATAGAGGTATGCATCTTCTGTCATCGTCTGATGGAAAGTTGTATCAAATACAGCGACCTGGATAACATTTGGAAGAGCTTCTCTAAAGGCGTTGATACCGGTTAAATTGGCTGGGTTATGAAGTGGAGCTAAATCGTTTAATCCGGCAATCTTTTCAATGACGGAATCGTCAATGATTGCTGATTCTTTAAAGAGTTCGCCACCCTGAACTACACGATGACCAACTCCTTTGATTTCATCCAAAGAATTGATAATCTTTTTACCAAGTAAACCTTTGACCACCATGTCAACAGCAACCTTATGATTAAGAATTTGATGGTCTTCAACGAACTTTTGACCATCATACTTAAAGATAACCGCTGCATTGTCATAGCCGATGCGTTCAACAAGTCCTGAAACCAAGGTTTTTTCTTCAGGCATTTCAAAAAGTTGAAATTTCAGTGAAGAACTACCCGCATTGACTGCTAGAATTTTCATAATTTATTTTTCTCCTTGTTATTAATCTACACATCCATCTTACATGAAAGATGTATCAATTTCAAGAGTGTGAACAAATATTCATATTAATAAAGGTAACTGTAGATAGCAATAAACTGTAAAACGGTACCTAGACTCGTGAAAATGTGCCAAACAAAGTGAAAGTACTTGATTTTTGGGAAGGCATAAAAGATCACACCGATGCTATAAGCAAGGCCTCCAGCAAAGACGAACCAAAAGGCTTCTGCCCGGTAGGCTAAAAGCTGCTGTGCAAAGATTAAGGCACTCCAACCGATAGCTAAATAGATAAAAACGTGGAGTTTTGCAAACTTCTTGATCCAAATCGATTTAAAGACAATACCGATTCCAATTAATATCCATTGAATGATAAAGAGTACAGGACCAAGTCCAACACCTTCAATACCAAAAAGCGGTCTTTGAAGTTCTGGTAAAAGCAGAAGTGCTGGTGCAAAGGTTCCTCCAATTAAGATATAGATCGATAGATGATCAAAACGCTGAAAGACCGATTTTGCTGTTGGATGAAAGAGTGCGTGATAGATCGTTGACATCGTGTATAAATTGATGATACCTACACCAAAGATAATAGCAGCAACAATTTCTAGCGTACTACCAGCCTTGATTAAAAGTAAGATGAGTGCGACGATTCCAAAGATCGCCATCACACCGTGTGAGATCGCATTTGCGATTTCTTCACCGAGTGTTTGTTTGTGTGTTGTTTTCATTTGTCCTCCATAAACTGATCGAGAAAGTCGATACCCTTATGTGTATCAGGTTCTACTTCGTATAAGTTTTCATAATCAAATTGTCTAAATACTTCATAAGCGACGATGGCAACCGCATTGGATAGATTGAGACTTCTCACCTTGTCGGTTGTAGGTATCCTGTAACACTGATCGATGTGCTTCGCTAGAAGTTTTCTGTCAACTCCTGTTGATTCCTTACCAAAGATTAAATAGATCGGTTGTTCTAAGTTTTGATAATTGATATCTGCATAATTCTTCTTTCCATAACGCGTTAAGAAGAGATAAGTACCCTTATTTTCTTTTTCAAAATCTAAAAAACTTTGATATACCTTGAAGTTTAAGTGTTCATAATAATCCAGTGCACTTCTTCTGAGTTTCGCTTCATCTATTTTAAACCCGAGAGGCTCAATTAAATGAAGTTTCATACCGAGTGCAACACAGGTACGCATGATGTTACCCGTATTTTGTGGAATTTCAGGTTCATATAAAACAATATCTAACTTCATATTCTCACCTGCAATTCATAGCGTATGCTCTTTTTCAAATAATGACCATAAAATAAAATGAGGAAATTGGAAATGAGCATCGCATAATAAATACCTCGGTAATCACTAGGAGGTAATAAATACATAAATAGAAAGACCAAAGGAATGCGCATACCCCAAAGACGTACCAAAGACATCTTAAGCGTATAATTTGAATGACCGGAACCATTGAAGAGTCCAATATAACTTTGGAAAAGTGCCATGAGAGGTTGTGTCGCTAAGATCCATACCGCATAGTTTCCAGCAATCTCATAGGATTCAGAGGTCTTTGTACCTAAGATGAGTTCAATGATGGGAAAACGAAGCGGTATAATGATGGCTATTCCAACAACCATCAGGACAAAGGATAGATTTCTAGATACCTCATAGGACCTCCTTGCACGCTCGGGTTGAGCGTGTCCAATATTGAGTCCAATAAAGGCTGCAGAAATCGTTGAAATGGCAACGACGGGATTTAGAAGTAAAGATGAAATTCTATTCCCCACTGAAAAACCTGCAGAAACCATATCGCCATAGCGAAGGATGATACTTTGAATGATTACAAAACCCAGTGATGAGACTGCTTGACCCACAGAGGCAGGTACAGCAAACCTACTCATCTCATAGAGTGTTTCTTTATCGATCATCATGTCTTTGGGGGAGATCCTAATATGTTTTTTAGACATCAATAAATCATAAACCACAAAGGGCATCGGAGCAGCATTAGCAATCAGTGTTGCATAGGCTGCACCAGCAATTCCCATGTTAAGTATGGATACAAAGATCCATGTGAGTAGGATATTTAATAAGATTCCACCGATGTTTAAGATCACGGGATATAGCGTTTCACCGGTCGCTTGTCTAATCGATTGATAGACGATAAAGACAAAGACAAAGATAAACTCATAACTTCTTATCCGGAAATATTCACCAGCAAAACCTAGAGCTTCTCCTCTAGCACCCATGAGATACGCGAAGAGATTAAAACCCAAAAGGGTATCCGATGTTAAAAAGAAAATACCGATAACGATCAATGCAAAGATAATCGCAAGCATGATGAGTTTGCTGGCATAAGATGATGCCAAATCCCTTCTTCCAGCACCTGTATACTGGCTGACCATGGCAACTGTAGCGATACCAAGACCTGCTGCTAATGCCATAAAGAGATGAAAGATCGGCCAGTGGATGTTCAGTGCAGCGAGTGCTGCATCGAGTGTTGCTTGACTCCCTACATCCATACGAGCGACAAAGATAGCATCCACCATATCGTGAAGTGACTTCAAAAAATTGTTCAAAAAAACGGGTATTGCCATGATGACAATACCTTTTAGAAGCGATGGATGATGGAGAATTCGATCGATGTTTTCTTTTTTGATTGGACGTGCCACGGCCATCCCTCTAATCTATTTTTTATATTTTTTAATGAGTTCTTGTTTGAGATCCCAAAGCTTTTGTGATAGGTCAACATAATAAGTATGTGGATTTTCTAATCTTAAAACTTCAGGCCATAAGCGTTCACGTGACTTTTGGGCATGCTTTCGAATGGCTTCAAGTGAAGGCATTTGATACACAAGTTTTCCCTTGATAAAGATTGGTACGAGCAGTTTTTCTACACTATACTTCTCAATAATCTTTGATTTCCAAGGAAAATGAGGATCGAATAGATGATAGGGAATCGATGGATCAATCTCCTCATCAAAGAGTGTGATGACATCCGCTTCAGCCATACCCGATTCATCATAAAAACGATAGACCTGCTTAAAGCCGGGTGTCGTTGTCTTTTGAACGTTTTCAGAGATTTTGATTTTCGGAACAAGTTCCTGATTCTTTTCAATCGCAGAAAGTTTAAAGACACCACCAAAAACAGCTTCACTGCGTGCAGTAACAAGTCTTTCACCCACACCAAAACTGTCGATCATCGCACCTTGATGAATGAGTTCCTTAATCAGGTATTCATCCAGTGAATTTGATACCGTGATTTTGCAATCTTCAAGACCAGCTTGATCGAGCATCTTTCTTGCTTCTTTGGTCAAGTAGGTTAAATCGCCTGAATCTAAGCGTATCCCTTTTAATCTTGAACCCATAGGTTCCAAGACCTCTTTATGAATTTTGATGGCGTTGGGTATCCCTTCTTTAAGGGTATTATAGGTATCAACTAATAATACAGTTTGATTGGGGTAGGTTAATGCATAAGCCCTAAAGGCTTCATATTCTGAATCATAGCTTTGGACATAACTATGCGCCATCGTGCCAATCGCTGGAATTTGATAGCGGTAATCAACATAGGTATTCGATGATCCCACAACACCTGCAATGTAGGCTGCTCTTGCTCCGTAGATGGAAGCATCATAACCGTGTGCGCGTCTTGCACCAAATTCTAAGACAGCTCTACCCTTTGCTGCAAAAACGATGCGTGAGGCTTTAGTTGCGATTAAGCTCTGATGATTAATTGTTAATAGAATCATCGTCTCGATGATTTGACACTCGATAAT